>JAICKT010000399.1 GCA_025927795.1 Parafilimonas sp.
ATCACTGGCAGCTTCAAACCTGTTAAGCACAGGGCAGTTTTGTACAAATCCTGGTATTATTATTTCAAATGAAAATGCAGACACAAAAAATTTTGAGACTATTTTTTCTGATTGCATTAAAGAGAATGCTGGCGATGCAATGCTGACGGATTCAATCTTTTCGTCCTATCAAAATAACATACAAAAATTGCTTGAACAAAACGATGTTCGCATTATATCCAAAGGAAATAAATCTGAAAAAACAAATGCAGTTGAACCGCACATGTTTGCAACGTCTGCAGATGTTTTTATAAAGAATAAAGAATTGCATGAAGAAATTTTTGGTCCTTCAAGTTTACACATTACTGCAAAAAGTAAAGATGAATTTATGAAGATTGCAGAGGCATTGCAGGGTCAATTAACGATTACAATCTGGGGAACTGAAAATGATATTTCAAATTATAGTGAACTAATAAATTATCTTGAATTAAAAGCTGGCAGAATAATCATTAACGGCATTCCTACCGGCGTTGAAGTTACGCATGCAATGATGCATGGCGGACCTTATCCCGCAACAACAGATAGCAAATTTACTTCTGTTGGCACAACAGCAATTTATAGATTTACGCGACCTGTTTGTTACCAGAATTTTGATAATAAAATTTTGCCTGAAGAATTGAAAAAAGAAAACCCGTTAAACATTGTGCGAAAGGTGAACGGTGAATTTTCGAAAAATAATATTGTATAATAAATGCATTATGCAAACAAAAGTTTTAAGAATACATAAGAATGATAATGTTGCAGTGGCGCTTACAACATTATATAAAAACGAATCGTATGATAACATAACGCTGCAGGAAAATATTCCTTCAAAACACAAATTCGCGTTGCAGGATTTTAATGTAAATGATGAAATAAAAATGTATGGTGTACTGGTTGGAAAGGCAACAAAATTTATTCCTCAGGGCGGATTAATTTCAACGCAAAATATTCAGCACGCAGCAAACAGTTTTTCATTAAAAGAAAGACATACAAACTGGCACAAGCCTGATGTTTCAAGATTTCAGAATAAAACATTTAATGGCTTTCATCGTGCAGATGGCTCTGTTGGAACAAGAAATTACTGGCTTGTAATTCCACTTGTTTTTTGCGAGAATAAAAACGTAGATGTATTACAGGAAGCATTTATGAAAGCGCTCGGTTATCAGCCAAAACAATCACCTTATGAAAGCATGGTGCAGCATTTTGTGCAGCAATATCATTCAGGAAAAAACGAAAAAAATATTTTAGAAGAAGAAATTGCTGTTGAAGATTTACATGAAAATGAAACCAAGATTTTTCCCAATGTTGATGGCATAAAATTTTTAAAACATACATTGGGTTGCGGCGGTACAAGAGATGATGCAAGAGCTTTATGCGGATTGATTGCAGGTTATATAACACACGCAAATGTTGCCGGTGCAACGGTGTTGAGTTTAGGTTGTCAAAATGCACAGGTTGCTTTGCTGAAAGAAGAAATTGAAAAACGTGATGCAAATTTTTCAAAGCCATTATTTTTATTAGAACAACAAAAATCAGGCACTGAAAAAAAATTATTGAGTGAAGCAATTAAAAAAACATTTGCAGGTTTAATGGAAGCAAATTCACTTGAAAGAAAGCCTGCACCTTTAAATAAGTTATGTATTGGTTTGGAATGCGGCGGCTCAGATGGCTTCTCGGGCATTTCTGCAAATCCTGCAATTGGCTATACTTCTGATTTATTGGTTGCATTAGGCGGCGCTGTCGTGTTATCAGAATTTCCTGAGCTCTGCGGTGTTGAACAGGAATTAAGCGACCGTTGTGTGGATGATTCAACTGCAGAAAAGTTTATGCAATTAATGACTACATATAATAAACGTGCAACAGAAGTAGGTTCGGGTTTTTATGCAAATCCTTCACCCGGAAATATTAAAGATGGATTGATTACAGACGCAATAAAATCGGCTGGCGCTGCAAAAAAAGGTGGCACATCGCCGGTTACAGATGTGTTGGATTATCCCGGCAAAATTTCAAAACACGGTTTGAATTTATTATGTACGCCCGGCA
The DNA here is from genome assembly GCA_025927795.1 of Parafilimonas sp. Taxonomy (GTDB): domain Bacteria; phylum Bacteroidota; class Bacteroidia; order Chitinophagales; family Chitinophagaceae; genus Parafilimonas. The sequence goes on from JAICKT010000399.1 coordinate 2,065, forward strand.
GCGATGTTGAATCAACAACTGCTGAAGTAGGTGCAGGTGCAAATATTGTTTTGTTCACAACAGGTTTGGGCACACCCACAGGAAATCCGATTACACCCGTATTAAAACTTTCCACCAACACAGCTTTATATAATAAGATGAATGATATTATTGATATTGATACAGGAACAATCATAGAAGGAACAGAAACGATTGAACAAGCGGGTGAGAGAATTTTAAATTATATAATTGATGTTGCAAATGGTGATGTAAAAGCAAAAGCAGAGGTTGGTTTGCACGATGATTTTATTCCATGGAAGAGAGGAATTTCTTTATAAACCAAAAATTCAACTAACGATATGCACAAACTTTTTCCGTTTTCAATTTTACTTTTTACTTTGATTGCTTGTAACAACACAAACAATAATTCTTCCAACATGCAAACAACAAACGATTCAAATTTTGAAAAAGGCAGCTATGGATACGATGCTAACTTCATAAAAAACCATACAAAAAATATTATTGAATTACAAAACGGAGATGCTAAAGTTTTACTGTGTGCCGATTACCAGGGCAGGGTTTTTACAAGTACTGCAGATGGTGATAGTGGAATAAGTTTTGGCTGGCTGAATTATAATTTGCTTTCATCAGGCGAAAAGAAAAAACAATTTAACCCGGTTGGTGGTGAAGAAAGATTTTGGCTTGGTCCCGAGGGCGGACAATATTCTATCTATTTTAAAAAAGATGACCCGTTTGATTATCCGCACTGGCAGGTTCCCGCATTGATTGATACAATTCCATACAAAATTGAACAGTCAGATAAAAATTCAGCAAAGTTTTCTTTAACGGCTTCGGTAACAAATTATTCAAACAAAACTTTCAATCTTGAAATAACAAGAACAATTCAGTTGTTGGATAAAAATGCCATCGAACAAAAATTAAATACAACAATTCCTGGAAATATAAAGTCAGTCGCGTATGAATCAAACAACCAAATAAAAAACGTTGGCAATTCTGCATGGAATAAAGACAGTGGTTTACTTTCTATTTGGCTTGCAGGAATGTTTGCGCCATCCGAAGATGCAAAAGTTATCATTCCTTTTTCTCCAATAAAAAATGCGCATCATTTTATTACGGATGATTATTTTGGAAAGATTGATTCATCAAGGTTGATTGTAAAAGATAGTGTTTTGTATTTCCGTTGCGATGGAAAATCAAGAGGCAAAATTGGTTTAGCGCCAGAAGTGGCAAAACCATTTGTGTGCAGTTATGATTTCAAAAAAAATGTGTTGACGATTGTTATTCCTGAAGTGCATACAGATGGAAATTATGTAAACTCGAAATGGGAGTTGCAAAAAGAACCATATAAAGGTGACGTTATTAATTCTTATAACGACGGTCCGCTGGCTGACGGAAGTCAAATGGGACCATTTTTTGAAATTGAATCTTCTTCTCCGGCACGGGAATTAAAGCCCGGCGAAACACAGGAATATCATCAAACAACAATGCATTTACAAGGCGATTATAATTCATTAAAAAGTTTGGTGCAGCAATTAATTCATGTTGATTTAGATGATGTAAAAAACTGGTAAATAAATTATTAAAGTAATAATGATAATTATCTTCTTTTAAAATTAAGCTTCTTGCCCCTCTCCTTTGGAGAGGGGTTGGGGGTGAGGTCTAATTATGCACTTATTTAAAACATCATCCGGAATCGTTCTTCAAAAAGAAAACAACAATTATTTATTGAATGATGATTGGAATGAATTAATTAATCAAGATAATTTATTTCAATTTTTATCAACACAAATCAATAATAAAATTGATGTTGATTGGAATAAAACAAAAATTCTTGCGCCAATAAGTGGACAGGAAGTTTGGGCTGCAGGTGTAACTTATTTGCGCAGCCGCGATGCAAGAATGGAAGAAAGTAAAGATGCAGGCGGCGCAGATTTTTATAGTAAAGTATATAATGCAGAGCGCCCGGAATTATTTTTTAAAGCATTG
>JAICKT010000331.1 GCA_025927795.1 Parafilimonas sp.
AAAGAAAAAAGAGGACTGGGAACTTCTATCATTTCCGGGCTGGGCATTGCAGGCGCAGTGGTAGCTTTTTTTGTAAACAAAGAATTTGAATGGCGTACCTGCTACTTTATAGGTGGAGGTTTGGGATTTGTTTTATTGTTGCTGCGTATTGGTGTGCTTGAATCGGGTATGTTTAAAAGCATTGAAAAAGCCAATATTTCAAAAGGGAATTTTCTTATGCTGTTTACAAACAGCAAGCGATTAAAAAAATATTTGATTACTATTCTTGTTGGTTTGCCTACATGGTATCTCATAGGAATACTTATTTCTTTTTCAAAAGAGTTCGGTGAAAAAATGGGTGTGCAAGGTACAATTGACCCCGGCAAAGCAGTAATGTATTCTTATGCTGCCATTTCTATAAGCAGCTTGTTCGCGGGTATGTTAAGCCTTTGGTTACAAAGCCGTAAAAAAGTATTGTACCTGTATTATATTATTATGTCTGCGAGTGTATGGTGGTTTTTTAGTTTGCATGGTGCGAGCTTGTTTATATTTTATTTTGTAACTATTGTAGTGGGTATTGGCGCAGGTTTTTGGACCATCTTTGTAACCACTGCTGCAGAACAATTCGGTACAAACATTCGTGCAACAGTTGCTACTACTGTACCTAATATGGTTCGTGGTTCGCTTGCTGTTATTGTTACACCAATATTTGAATGGTTGCAAACAGAGGTAAATTATGTGCAGGCTGGTTGGATAACCGGCATTGTTGTAATTGTTATTGGATTGATTGCTGTTGCATTGTCTGAAGAAACTTATCATAAAGACCTTGATTATATTGAAGGCGCAGCAGCATAAAGTCATTTTCGATTTTATTTGATTGATATGCGAATAGTATTTTTTATTCATTTTATAAATGCACAACCAAAAACAGATACATTTTTAAAAAACATTTTAGAGAATAATAAAGACACGCTGTTTCAAAAAGTTTTATCCAACCCAAACGAGTATCGCTTACAAATAATTTATACAGAAATTAATCGCGATAAAAACAACAAACCTTCTTTTAAAAATTATTATTTTAATGTTGATTCACTTTTTTATTTTAATCCTGCATCAACCGTAAAACTTCCGTTGGCAATTCTTTCATTGCAAAAATTGCATAAGTTAAATATTGATGGTGTGAATAAATATACTTCCATGCAATTCGACAGCGCATATCCGCACCAGGAAAAAGAATTATTCGACAGCACCTCTGAAACAGGTTTGCCATCTATTGCCAACTTTATAAAAAAAGCATTTTTAATTAGTGATAATGATGCTTACAATCGCATGTATGAATTTGTTGGTCAGAAAGAGATTAATGAAGATTTACATAGCAAAGGTTATAACGATGTTCGCATCACAAGGCAATTCATGGGTTTTACTGAAGATGAAAATCGTCATACCAATCCGATAGACTTTTTAGATAAGAACGGAAAAGTTATCTATCATCAACCGATGTTGTATAACACAGATTCTTTTGATTTTTCCCATGAAGTAAAAATGGGTAAAGGGCATTGGGATAGTCATGATAGTTTAATAAATGAACCGATAGATTTTACAAAAGCTAACAACGTTTCATTGCACGATTATCAGCAAATATTACAATCGGTTTTATTCCCTCAATCTGTTCCTGCAAACAAAAGATTCAATCTTACAAAAGAAGATTATGCTTTTTTGAAGCAATATCTTTCTCAATTTCCATCAGAAACAAATTATCCAAAATATGACACTACTGAATATTATGACAGCTATGTAAAATTTTTCTTTCGCGACAGTACGCATAAAATGCCGCCGCATGTAAGAGTGTTTAATAAAGTGGGATGGGCGTATGGTTTTTTAATTGATATTTCTTATGTAGCCGATTTTAAAAATAATGTTGAGTTTATGTTAGCCGCAACCGTGTATGTAAACAGCGATGAAATTTTAAACGATGATAAATATGATTACGATTCTGTTGGCTGGCCGTTTTTAAATAAGCTCGGTCAAACAATTTATAATTATGAATTGCATCGCACAAGAGAATACAAACCCGATTTCAGCGATTTTAAAATCAACTACGAACATCGTAATCCAAACGATACAAGACCTGCAATAAAAGATGCAGATAATTAATTTTGAAATTTTCAATTGTGGAACCAGGAATTTATTTGCACTTAATAATTTTATCAAATGCTTTTAGAGCAATTAATACTGCAAACAAAAAATATAAACGAGCTGTATAACTTTTATAAGAACATGCTTCAGCTTGAAGTGATACAACCTGATGCAAAAACGATTTCAATAAATGCAGGTAAAACAAGATTAATATTTGAGCAAACAGATAATGCAGAAAAACCTTTTTATCATTTTGCGTTTAATATTCCTTCCAATAAAATTGAAGATGCCTTGCACTGGTTAAAAGATAAAGTTGAAGTGCTTTGGATTGAAGATTATAAAAAATACATTGCTGAATTCACCAACTGGAATGCAAGGTCTGTTTATTTTCTTGATGCCACTGGTAACATTGTTGAGTTGATTGCAAGGTTTGATTTGCATGATGAAGTTGATGAACCGTTTTCTTCTTCCCACATTCGCAATGTTAGTGAAATAGGAATTGTACTTAACGCAGAAAAGTTTGATGCGAACGTAGATAAAATAAAACAGGAATATCAGTTTGAATATTTTTCAAAGCAGCCGCCATTAAAATACTTCCGCGCAATTGGTAATGATGAAGGATTATTTATTGTTGTACCTGAGCAACGCAATTGGTATCCCACAAATATTCCTTGTAAAATTTTTCCTTTGTCAATATCGTTTGAAAATAATAACCAAGAATATCGCCTGCAGTTATAATCTTTACTATTGTCCTATCGCAAACTTATTTTCTTCTGTAATACCTTTCCATGTGTCTGTTCTAAAAGGCACAGCAGGAAAGCCTTCTTTATTAAATAAGTTTCCATCATCTGCATAATCAGCCCAATTGTATCGAACTGCAACAGGAGCGTTCACACTATCATTATACACAATAACTTTATCGCCATCAATAGAAGCCTTTGCATAGTGAAATTGTTTATCAGCACCGGCAACTTCAAATCCTTTTAAATAGCCATATTTATCTTTTACCATTAAGCCGCTGCCTGCGCTTGTAAACGACAATATTATTTTATTGCCATTTGTTTGCATTGATTGATACATCGGTCCGCTGAAAACAATATTTTTTTCATACACATTATGCAATGCAATTGCGGCAAGGCGCTTGCCTACATCCTGTTTATCTTTTGGGTGAATGTCTGTTTCATTTCCTATATCTGTAGTAACTGCCATACCTGTGTTTGGCAACGATAAAGTCATCGTTTGTGCTTCACGCAATTCAGCCCATGTACTTCCTTTTGCACTGTTACCATTATCAGCATTCCAGCTTGAAAGCTGAACAAAATAAAATGGAAAATCACCTTCATTCCAGTGTTTGCGCCAGTCATTAATCATTAATGGAAATGCTTTGCGGTATTGATATGCGCGACCTGCATTGGCTTCGCCCTGGTACCAAATTACACCTTGCATAGTATAAGGAATCAGCGGATTTACCATTGCATTAAATAGTAAAGTTGGATAACTGTTTGGGCCAACTGATGCACTTTCACCGGATATAGATTCAACAGCAAATAACCAATCACCATACAAAGGCATGTTGCGATTTTCTATAGTTAATTTCATATCACTGCTGTCACCATAAACGCCGCCGCCGCCACCTGTATCTTCAACACGAATGGCGATTACATTTTTTCCTTCTTTTAAAATACCTGCAGGAATTGAATAATTTCTTTTTGCATTGTATGAATTGGTTGCGCCAACCTTTACGCCGTTCACATAAGTAATATCATTGTCATCAATCATTGCTAATTCAAGCGTTGCAGTTTTGCCTGCATCATCTGCAGTAAGATTAATTGTTTTGCGAAACCACACAACACCATCCATATCACCTAACTGAGAACTTTCCCAAAGACCGGGAAGATTCATGTGACCAAAATGCGATTCATCAATATCAACATCTTTCCATTTTTCTGCTTCATGTGCTGTTGGCACTGAACCTTGTATAGCTTCAATTTTTTTTAGTGCTGCTACCTGCCGCACTTTTGCGAGTGAATCCAAATCAAGTGCAGGCATTTGCGCAATCATATCTTTAAATTCATCGCTGTTTTCAAATGCTTCCCGACTCGTCCATGATTCAACCTGCGTGCCGCCCCACGTTGTATTAATAAGCCCAATTGGAATTTTTAATTCATTATATAATTCTCTTGCAAAAAAATATCCAATTGCTGTAAAGTCACCGGCAGTTTGCGGACTACATTCTTTCCATTCGCCCGATGATATATCATCCTTTGGTATTGAGCTAACTGTAAGTGGAATTTTTATTTGCCGGATTAATGGATAATTTGCATTTGCTTCTTCCTGTTGATAATTCATAACCTTTCCCCAACCTTCAATTGGAAATTCCATATTTGATTGACCACTGCAAATCCAAACTTCACCTACCATTACATTATTAAACGTAATTGTATTTTTTCCTGTTATTGTAAGTTGATATGGACCGCCTGCGGACTCATTATCTAATTTCACCATCCACTTTCTATCTTTACCTGCCTTCACTGTTTTTGTTTGATGATTGAATTGAACAGTAATCTTTTCGTTTGCATCTGCCCAACCCCAAACAGAAATTTGTTTGTTGCGTTGCAACACCATGTTATCACCAAAAATTTTTGGAAGACGAACATCAGCAAAAACAGAAATTATTATGCTGATGAAAAGGCAAAGCGAAATTATTTTTTTCATGATGACAATTTTAAGCGTGATAAACAGGCACTAATATACATGCATGCTTTAAACATTTATTGCAATTATTTAGATGATTACAAAAGAAATTTATGATTGAAATACTTACTATTACAGTACAACTAACTTATAGGGCTATAATTTTGTTTTTTTGGAGCATACTTTTTTTAAATGAATGCCGTATTTAGTAGCGGCTTTTAAAAGTCGAAAAACCAAAGCTTCTTATTTCCATTATCCAATTATCCAAAAAATGCTTGCTAAGGCAAAAAAACCAATGTTCTATGACCAAAATTTTCGAATTCAATCATCGCGGAGAAAAGATCCGCTCTGTTGCCATTT
>JAICKT010000341.1 GCA_025927795.1 Parafilimonas sp.
AAGGCAATAAAAAGTTATACGATGAATTAAAAACGTATGCAAAAAGCTTAGGCGCAGCTTTTCAAAAAGTAAATTTTTTGCGTGATATAAAATCAGATAACGAGCGACTGCACAGAATGTATTTTCCTGGCTGCAATTTTAAAAAATTCAGTTTCGCAGATAAGGTAAAAATTGAAGACGATATACAAAAAGATTTTGATAGTGCTTATGCCGGTATTTTATTGTTGCCTGAAAAAGCAAGGTTTGGCGTATACGTAGCTTATAAATATTATCTCTCACTTTTTAAAAAAATAAAAAAACTGAAGCCTGCAAAATTTCTTGAAAAACGAACACGTATTCCCGATTATGGTAAAGTTTTAATTGTTGCTAAAGCAGGTATGCGTAACCAGCTAAACCTTTTATAATTTTTTCTCAGCCACCTCTGTTGCTTTAATTATTTTATTTATCTTCATCGCCATTGCATGCCATCAGTATTTAATATTGATTGAATAAATAATTTATGAGCACATCATCAACGGCATCAATGCAGGAGTTTAAGAACCGGGTTGCATTAAAATTTCAGTTGTACAATAGTTTGTTTACAGCATTGCCGTTTCACCGCATTGAAAAAACAGGCGTATTGCTTTCACTTTTCTTATTGGATTGCGAAGAAGGTTATAATAAAAATTATAGTCCTTTAGAAATAATTAATAAATTTTTAGAACAGAACACAACGTATGAAGAGGAAGAGCGCATTGATCTTTTATTTCGTTTTGTGCAATATGCTGAAAGACAGGTAACCTTGTTTGATGCACTGGAAGATGCTGCGTTTGCCAAAGTAAATGATTTGAACGGACCGGGAACCGTAAAACAATTATGCGCACAAATTTCTCAAATGCAAAAAGAAGATTCATTTATAAAAAAACTGAATGATTTTTCTGTGCGAATTGTGCTTACTGCGCATCCAACACAATTTTATCCGGGTGAAGTTTTAGGAATAATAAACGATTTGTCGCAGGCACTTGAAAATGAGGATACGGAAATAGTAAATATTTACCTGCAGCAATTAGGTAAAACGCCTTTTTTAAAAAAGAAAAAGCCCACACCTTATGATGAAGCAGTAAGTTTATTATGGTTTTTGGAAAATGTTTTTTACGATGCAGTGGGCAATATCATGTCATCGTTTAAAAGTGAATTCGAAGAATCTGCACAAATAAAACATCACCTTGTACGCATGGGTTTTTGGCCCGGTGCCGACCGCGATGGCAATCCTTTTGTTACAACTGACATTACTTTGAAAGTAGCAGAAACTTTACGTGCAGGCATCTTGCGCTCGTATTACAAAAACACAAGATGGTTAAAACGCAGACTTACTTTTAAAGGTGTTGAAGAATTAATTGCTTTACTGGAAACAAGGTTATATAATAATCTTTACGTAAACACAAATGAACCTATTACTCAGAACGAAATAATTGATATTCTCAAAAAAATTATTGCCTTGCTTGAAGCAGATCATAATAGTTTATTTATTAATTCGGTTTATAATCTTTTGTATAAAGCTGAAGCGTTTGGTTTATATTTTGCTTCGCTTGACATACGCCAGGATAGCAGTATTCATACAAAATTATTCGCACAGCTTGTACAGCTAAAAATTCTGCCTGCTAATTACACTTCATTTAGTGAAGACAAAAAAATAGATGCGCTTTTACATCTAACTAAAACAGAAATTAATTTTCAGGATAATGATTTATTTAATGATACATTGAAATCTGTAGAAGCAATAAAAATCATTCAGCAAAAAAATGGTATTGAAGGCTGTAACCGCTATGTGATAAGCCATTGCGAGAATGCTTTAAATGTTATTGAAGTATATGCTTTGTTTTTATTAACGGGATGGAAGAAGCAGGAAATTACTGTTGATATTGTTCCGTTGTTTGAAACGATTGATGATTTGCGGGACGCAGCATCAGTCATGAAAAAATTATATAACAATAAAATTTACAGGCAGCATTTAAAACAGCGCAGCAATACACAAACTATAATGCTTGGTTTTTCTGACGGTACAAAAGACGGTGGCTATTTAATGGCAAACTGGAGCATTTATAAAGCGAAAGAAGAACTAACACGAGTTTCAAAAAGTTATGGCATTGATGTAGTTTTCTTTGATGGACGCGGCGGTCCGCCTGCACGCGGCGGCGGCAAAACGCATAAGTTTTATGCATCAATGGGGCATGATATTTCAAACAAAGAAATTCAGTTAACTGTGCAAGGACAAACAGTAAGTTCAAATTTTGGAACTATTAATGCTGCACAATTTAATATTGAACAGTTAATACATGCGGGCATTGCAAATGACCTTTTTTCATCAAAAGAAAATACGCTGGGCAGAAGTGAGGAACGTTTACTGAAACAGCTTTCAGAAGATAGTTACATAAGTTATTCGCAACTAAAAAATCACCCGGCATTTGTAGATTATTTAGCGGAGATAAGTCCGTTGCGATATTATTCAGAAACTAACATAGGCAGCAGGCCAACAAAGCGCGGAAAAAATTCTGGTCTTACTTTAAATGATCTTCGCGCCATACCATTCGTAGGTTCATTCAGCCAGCTAAAGCAAAATATAACGGGTTATTACGGAGTGGGTGCTGCATTAAAAAAAGCGGCAGATGCCGGCAGGTTTAAATCCGTTGAACAACTGTATAAAAATTCATTATTCTTTAGAACACTAATAGATAATTGTGAAATGGCAATGATGAAATGTTTCTTTCCACTTACAAGATATCTGGCAGATCATCCACGATATGGCAAGTTATGGCACATGATGTACAACGAGTTTCGACTTACAGAAGCAATGTTGAAAAAACTTACGGGCAACAATACTTTGATGGAAGATTATCCTGTTGAACATTCAAGTATTCAAATGCGTGAACGTATCGTGCTGCCGCTTGTAACTATTCAGCAATATGCATTAATAAAAGTGCGCGAGGCAAAAGATCAAACGCCTTTTAAAGAAAAATATGAAAAGCTGGCTATGCGTTGTTCATTCGGAATTATTAATGCCGGAAGAAATTCTGCGTAAGAAATTTGACCTCATCCCAACCCTTCTCCAAAGGAGAAGGGCAAGAAAACACTAAATTATTTGATGCAATATTTTTTCATCGTGTGAAGTCCTCTCCAAAGGAGAGGAGTTAGGTGAGGTATAAGTATTCACCATTTTTCTAAACCCAACAATTTCTTTCCCAACTCGGATAATTCTGCTGTTTGATATTTTGTTTGTTCCCATTTTCTCGGATCGCCGGGAAATGCGTAACCTTCAGGTGCACGTCTTTCTTTCCATGAAGAAATTCTCCATTCGCGTAATTCTTCGTTATCTTCTTCTGCAGGCATCATAGAAATATATTGTGCAAGACGAACTTTATTACCGCTGTTATTTGGTCGTATGCCATGCGGTTGCAGGCTGTTGAAGATTAATAAATCACCTGCATTCATTTTTACTTTTACAATTTCAAAACCTGTAACATCAGGTTTAAAATGATCGCGGTCTTCGGGCTGTGTAAGTTTCCATGTTTCATAGGTTCTGAATAATTCAGGCACGCATTGAAAGCCTCCCATGTTTTCATCCGTTTGATCGGCAAGCGCTAAAACTCCCTGTACATTCTGCGGTTTTGTTTCAGGGTCATAATCCCAGTGAATAAAACCTTTGTATTCATAACCGGGGCGAATAGGCAAATTCAAATTTGCACGATCAATTGTAACCCATAATTTTTCTGTTCCCCATATATCTGTAAATGCCTGGTGCACTTTCGGATACTGGCGGTTATCCCACAAATATTGATGATTGTAAACTTCAACCATTCCGGTATTGGTGAGTTCTTTCATTTTCATTTCTGCACGCGGCGGCGCATACCATGTTTCAGGATTGTTTGGATCTTTTTCTTCAAACTCCCATAAGAAATCTGCAAGCCGTTTTACCTGTTCTGCAGGCACAGCATTTTTTATAACGATGTAACCGTTTTCAATCCAGAATTTCCAATCTTCTTCAGATAATAATTGCAATGGTTTTCCATTGCTGCGATCATTCAATTTAACCTTGCTGCTTTTTGCAGTAGATGGATTGCCGGGAATATCTTTATGTGCATTTTTTATTGACGGCGCCATTGTTTGTGCCATAGTTTGTGTTTCCATATAAAATTATTTATTGTTGATTGATTAGAATTTTTATTAACGGGCAAATATTATTGCTCTTTCTGCACCAGCCATTTGGATTACGATGATTACATTTTTTTATTGATTGCGTTACCTGCGCAGAACCCGAAACCATTAAAGGTTCATCATATTTTTTATCAATACTATATTTTTTAAAATTATTTTGATACATCTAATCATCATTTGCTATCACAAAAATACTTCCGCTTTATATTGTATAACAACGCCTTTAATGACCATTATTTGTTCTGTATTGACATTTTTATAGCATCATTCCAAAAAATAATAGCTTTATAGGAAAATTCATACATGAAAATTCAGAAGGAGAATGTTTTAATTGCTAACGGGCAATCGTTTAGATTATTTAAGCCAAGCTTAAGACATTCTTTCTTCTGGCACTACCATCCGGAATATGAATTAGTTTATGTAGAAGCAACAACAGGCATACGGCATGTTGGACAACATATTTCGAGCTTTATGGAAAGTGATTTGGTATTGATTGGATCAAATATTCCGCATTTAAATTTTGATTATGGTTTAAAAACAGCATACAAACAAATTGTAGTTCAGTTAAAAGAAAATTTTTTGGGTGATGCTATCACAGAAACACCTGAATTTAAAAAAATAGAAAGTCTTTTTAAGAAAGCTTATCTGGGATTATCATTTCATGGCAAAACAAAAAAGGAAGTTGCAAATAAACTAAGGCACATGCAGCAACTAAATTATTTTCAGCAATTACTTTACCTGCTGGAAATATTTGAAACACT
>JAICKT010000518.1 GCA_025927795.1 Parafilimonas sp.
CATTAGCTGCAATTGGTCTTTGGTATGATGATTATACTTCAGGAAGCCCTGTTACGCCTGACTTAGTAAAAGTACTTTCTTTTACTGCAGGTCCTACACATAACGATACAACATTTAAAGCCTATTTCCCTTATGTTCAAACACCATGGAGAGGTTTTAATTACACGCAACAACCAAGGTTCTAAAAAATAAAAAATATTATTATGAAGAGAATTATAAAACTTTTTGCGGGTATCTTGGTTTGCATTTTTTCAAGCCATTATACTACTTATGCTTCATCACATCGTGAAGCGCCTTTAATCTCAAATGATCCGCTTGCAGATAATACAGACCTCTACGTATTTCGCAGCCCCTGCGATACAAATAATGTGGTGATGATTGCAAACTATATTCCGTTTGAACATCCTGCAGGTGGTCCTAATTATTACAATTTTGGCGAAGGCATTCGCTACGAAATTCATATTGATAATAATACTGCCACAACAGGTGATGATATTGTTTACCGCTTTACGTTTACGCAAACAAGTGAAGACGGTACTACTTTTTTCAATATAAGATTAGGTAAGCAAAATTTAAAAGACACTTATAAATGCGAGAAAAGTACAGACGGCGGTCAAACATTTTCAACCATTATCAGCAGTGGCATTGTTCCACCAACTAATATTGGTCCGCGTTCAATTAATAATTCTACTGTTGGTTTAGGTGCGACAAGCTATGATGACTTAATGATGTCTGCAGTTGCAACAGCATCATCAGGAGAAAAAGTTTTCTGCGGTCCTGTTGATGATCCTTTCTTTGTTGACCTCGCAGGCATTTTTGATGTAGGAAATTTCAGACCTGTTGGTCGTGATGGATTAGCGAAATTCAATTGCCATTCTATTGTTATTGAAGCACCCATTTCAAGCTTGCAAAAAGATGGTAAAACAACAACACAGGCAACCAGTATTTTAGATCCAAATTTTGTTATTGGTGTTTATGCGTCTGCTTACAGGCAACAAATAACAACGTTTGATTCAACTACCGGAACTGTTGCGGGTTCTGGTACATGGATACAGGTATCGAGATTAGGAATGCCGTTAACCAATGAAGCAGTTATACCAATCGGTTATAAAGATGAATGGAATGCTTCTGCACCTTCTGATGATGCGCAATTCAACAGTTATTTTGAAAATCCTGAACTGGCTTTATACATGGATGACAGCCAGTTTGGTAGTGCTGTGCCGGGGCTTTCTCAATTGCGCATTCAAGCAAATTCATTAGGGCAGTTTGATTTTAGAAATGGCAGACCAGGTTTATATCCTTTAAAAGGTACTTCAGCGGTTACAGGCACAGCGTTAGATGATGCAGTGTTTGGAACTATTTTGCTACCAGATAATCACAGCCCGCGTGCAGTAGATTTATTGCCGATATTTTATACAGGTGTTCCAAACTTAGCTCCGTATCAATTAGCAACAGGTAAGCCCGATGGAAATCCGCTTGCTGCAGGCAAACCTTTTATCAATAATTTTTTACCAACACTTGAGGACAGGTTAAGATTAAATATGGCTGTTCCTGTTACACCACGCAATAGCGCAGATTTTAGTTCGCTGGGCATTATACAAGCAGCGGCGTTAGGACTTACAGATGGTCGTTTTAATACAACCAAGGCTTTGCAATTCATTCCAAACATGGATGGCTTTCCAAACGGAAGAAGACTCGAAGATGATGTAACAACAATAGAAATACAAGCTGTATCCGGCGTTGCGCTTGCTGCAATAGGTTTATGGTATGATGATTATACACTTGGTGGCAGCCCGCTTACGCCGGACTTCTTAAACGTTTACACATTTACTGCAGGTGTTACAAAAAATGATACAGCATATAAATCATGTTTCCCTTATGAACAGTCTCCATGGAGAGGTTATATAGGCCCGGAAACTGTATTGCCCGTTACGCTTGTTAGCTTTACAGCAAGCCCGGTTAATCATACAGTATCATTGCAGTGGCAGGTTGCAAATGTTGTTAATGCAAATCATTACGAAATTGAATCAAGCACAGATGCAACACACTATGCAAAAATTGGTGAAGTTGTTTCAAAAGGTGCTGCAAGCAATTATCAATATACAGATCAAAATCCTTCATTAACAAAAACAAATTTCTATCGTCTTAAAGAAGTTGATAATGATGGAAGGTATATTTATTCTGCAGTAAGGTTTGTTAAGTTTAATATCAGCGTATTAACCATAACGCCAAATCCTGCAACAACATTTATAAAAATTACTTCTACCACAGATAATTTGCAGATATATGTTTACGATGCAGCAGGAAGAAAAGTAGCTTCTCAAAAATTAAACGGTTCATCTGCACAAATAAATATTTCTTCTTTGCCAAAAGGTGTTTATACAGTTATTGCAGATAACAACGGAACTAAAATAGATTCTAAAAAAATAGTAATACAATAATTTTTGAAGTGAGCCCGAAATAAGCTCTAACATTATAAAAACTATAAAAACATATAATCAATCTTTGAACGTCATGTCGAGGCACGAGACATCTCCATAAATTAAACAGTTGATTAATCGAGAGATGTCTCCTTCGTCGAAATGACGTTCTAAGTGGTTGCTTTTCTTAATGAAATATCCTTTTCGCTTTTTAATAATCATTCAAATGAAAAAGAAAAATATTTACCTGCTTTGTATAATAGCTTTCTGCCTTGCGGTCGGCGGCATAATTTTTAAATACAATTATAAAAAAGAACAGGACGAAAAGAAGCAATATGTTTTGTTAGATAGAAAAGGAGCGCTGGCTAA
>JAICKT010000381.1 GCA_025927795.1 Parafilimonas sp.
ACGTTTTTAAATTCCTCGTCAGAAAGCACAGGGGTAAAAATCACCATCAATTCATAATTGTTCATTACCCTGTTGTGTTTAAATGTTTAAATATAATTAAGGGCGGCAAAGGTAAGAGAGAAACGCATACGAGCCAAGAGTGGAAACAATATCGCTCTGAGGCTTCAAAAATCCCTGACTGTTACCTGTTATTGCGCAAAAACTTTAAGGCTTACATCAACGTTATTACTTAGAACTGCGCTGCTGCCACCAATGTCAAAATCTTTGCGATTTATACTAAAATTGCCTGTAAAAAGCATTCCGCCATTTTGTGCTAAGGTTGTAAAGGGGAATGAAATATTTTTAGAAACACCTTTAATAATTAACTGTCCTGAGATAATGTAACCACTATTATCAGGCTTAACTCCTGTTGAAATAAAACTTATGGTTGAATATTTTTCTGCATTAAAATATTCTTCTCTTTTAAGATGATTATCACGCATGTCAATGCCTGTATTAATGGTATTAACATCAACAGAAACATTGAAAGATGCTGTTGAAAGATTTGACGGATCAAATTGAATTGTTCCTTTTAAACCTTTAAATGTACCAGGTGTATTTAATCCAAAATTTTTTACAGTGAATTTTACTTCACTTTTATCGTCAACAGGCTTGTATTGTTGTGCGTTAAGAGAAATTAAGTCCGCTATAAGAAAAACTAAACTTAGAATTGTCTTCATAATTTTTAAATAGATGCGATAATCAGATAAAAGTTATTAATAAAAAACTAAAGTTTACTGAACAGGTAATTTAAAATGCTTTGCCATGTGTGGATTGAATTATTTGTTTTGATAACATCGGAATCGCTTTCATCAGCTTTAAGAATACTGTTGTAGAAAAACTATTACCCATAAATCGTTGTACCATTCTGCCGGTTTGCAGCCTCGATGAAAAGTTTTCTTTCCATTTAACTGTATAATTTTTTTCCATCTCTGCTCTTAAAATTTTTTGTTGAAGAAATAAGTCTATTTGTTGAAACGCAAGCAGTGAACTGTGCATTGCCATGCTCATTCCGTTGCCGCAAAGCGGTGTAATCATACCTGCCGCATCACCTAACATCAGCATATGATTTTCTGTTTGGTTTTTTTTATTAAAACTGATTTGAGAAATAGTTATTGGTGCATCATATAAAAATTCACTTTCAGTAAAAATCTTTTTTAACACAGTGTTTTGGAACAGTACATTTTCCTGCATTTGCTGTATCGAGTTATTGTTTGATGACAAGTTTTCTGCATTGGTCAAATAACACAAACAATATTTATCGTCTTCAATTGCTGAAATACCGCAATAACCATTTTTGAAATTGTGCAGCGCAATTTCATCTTTTGAATATTTTAAATGCACATGATATTTTATGCCGATATAATTGTTAAGCTTGTTTGTTTTTTGTTCTGTAAATCCACGTTTCCATTTTACATCAAGATTGCTGCGTTTTCCAAAACTGCCGGCAACAACTTTTGCTAACACAGTTTGTTTATTGGTTTGAATAATGTGCGCATCGTTTTCAAATAAAATATCATTCACTTTTGTATTGGTAAAAATATGCGCATCTTTTTTTATTGCAAGCTGATATAATGCATCATCAATTTTAAAGCGGCTAATTCCAAAGCCACCCGGGTCAAGTTGAAAATTGTATGTATTGCCTTTTATATCTGTAACCAGTAATTTTTTAATTGCAGGTAAATTCCATTTGTGCAAAGGCAAACCAAGACGGTCTAAAAAATCATAGCTTTCAAAGCTTATATATTCACCGCAAACTTTATGAAAAGGATATTCTTCTTTTTCAAACAGTACAACATTATAACCAGCATCTGCAGCAAGAATTGCAAGCGATAAACCTGCAAGTCCGCCACCGATAATTGCTATATCATATTGTGTTGTTTGTTGCATGTTTACACCAGTATTATTTACAGACTGCTTCGTTCCTCGCAGTGACGTGCATTAATTTCATTTGCTTAATTATTTCTCATGCCTGTAAGTTATCAAATAGCGAAAAGCCCATTTCCATTCAATACTAAAACTTTTTATACCTGTATTTTGTAAGATTTGCAACCATTCATTTTTATGAAAGCCACGAGCAACACTTAATGGCGCATCATTCTTAACTAAGTAAGAAGATGAAAAGGTTTTTGTTATAATTTTTATTGAATAATATGCAAATCGGTTGCGCTGCAAATCATTTATAAAAAAACCAACTGCTGAACTTTCTTGCATCCATTGCAGTTGTTCAATCAACTCTTCATTAGTAAAATGATGACAAAACAAACTTGAAAAAATAATATCAGGTTTTTGATAAAACGACGCTTTTTTGTAATCAGTTGCCAGCCATTCTGCATTTAAATTTTTGTATTTTATTTTTGCAGCGTCAACACATTCTTTTTTAATATCAATCCCTGTACATTTAACTTCTACATTATTTTTTTTGCACCAGTTTGCAATAACAAAAAGATTATTTCCATCACCACAACCAATCTCACAAACATGAATTGTTTTTTTGTTTGTCAATAACTTTTTAAAACCATCCAGTGTAATTTTATGCCCGCCAAGAAATTTATTAATTGTATTTATTTCCTGCATGTTGATGCGGATATCTTCAAAAGGTATCGCATCATTATCGAGTAATTCTTTTTGGTAAGAACGTTGGCGGAAATTTATTTGCGGACGCATAAAAATGTTTCCATAGTTAAGCCAGGACCGAAAGCAGTTCCAAAAATATTTGCAGGTTTATCATTAAGATTCTCTAAGATTTCTTTTAAAACAAACAAAACCGTTGGTGATGACATGTTACCATAATTACTTAAAATGTTTTTAGAAAAACGCATGTCTTCGTCTGTTAACTGTAATTGTTTTTTTATTGCGCTAAGAATTTTTTTTCCGCCGGGATGAATGCACCAGTGCGTTATATCTTTTATATCAAGTCCTGAATGTTTTGTTGCTTCATCAACTAAAGCTGCAATATCCTGCTCAATTAAATCAGGAATATAACTGCTAAGCGTAATGATAAAACCTTTATGACTTAATTCCCAAGCCATATCTTTCTTTCCCCGATAAGCAACCTTTGAATAAAAATCTTTAAGCTCAATATTTTTTTCTGATGTTATGTAATTCGAAACAAGCACTGCAGCACTGCCATCAGCAAATAAAATAGTGCTTGATGCACTATCGGGTGTATATTCTTTTTGAAAATGTATAGAACAAAATTCAGTTGCTACAATAACAACATTAGAATTGGGTGTGCTGTCGCAAATAAGTTTTGCAAGTTTTAATGCATGCACGGCACCATAACATCCCATAAAATTTACAGATGTTCTAAATACCTGCGGCTGCATATCCATCGCTTCTGCAATCTGTAAATCCAAACCCGGCGCACTCATACCTGTACAGCTTACTGTAATTAAATGCGTAATATCTTTTGCAGAAATAATTTTTTTCAAACAATCATTTATTGCCTGCACAGATAAAGGCATTGCTTCACGGTTATAAATTTTCATGCGATCATCAAGATTCGGCAGCGGCGTATCCTGCGAAGCAGTTACAAAATTCCAATGCGTTTCATTATCTGGTTGCGTATAATCTGCAAGAACAGAATATCTTGTTGCTATATCACTCTGACGATACATAAAAGCAAGCTTGCGTGCTTCTGTTGCATCAAGTCCATAAATTTTCTGCATCATCGGAATAACATCCTTTTGCTGAAAACTGTGAGGTGGTACGGCGGTTCCTATGGAAATTATTTCAGTCAAGTTGTTGTAAAATTAAAAGTGTGATGAATGCCAGGTTAGTACAGGTTGATGCAAGTTTATTCATGCGCATTGTGTGTTTAAAATCTGCATTGGAAATGTTTTTAGTAACCTGTAAAAACCATACCATAAAGTAAACGAGCACCGGCAGAAAAAACAATATAAGAATAACAAACAAACGCACTTCGTGAATGAAACTATAATAATAAAACAATAGCGCAAAAACAATTGCATATACAATCGAACAAAAAATAAATGTTCCTTTTTTACCCAATAACATACTAATGGTTTTTACATTGTCTGCTGCATCATCTTTATGCTGATAAATTTGTGTGATAGGGTAGAAGCCACCAATTAATAAAGTTGCACATAACATTCCAAGCCATGGTGCAGTTGCATTTAAATTGTTATTGACAGCGTGAAAAACTGTATAAAAAATCAACCCACCCTGGTTTAATATCACTACTAAATAACCAATAATTGCATATTTTTTTAAACGGATTTTTCTATAGCTATATAACCTTGAAAA
>JAICKT010000213.1 GCA_025927795.1 Parafilimonas sp.
CATAGAATGTAAAAAATCATTGGCATAGCTTCAGACTATGTTATCGCGTAACAAATCTAAAACTTGCATAACGTATAAAGCACTTAACAATTAACTTCGGCAAAACAAAAATCAACTTTATTATCTCTGTGCAAGAAAATATAAAGCCTTAATTACAATACATCTCTTAAAAATAAATGTTGTTAATAATAAGATTTCTCTTCCGATAAATGGAATCGAAAATGACATCAAGGCAAAAAATTCTTAAACTTATTTACCCGCTTACCATTTTAAGCGGCAAACTAAAAAACGCCAATAATAAAATCTTAGTTAATAAGAATAATGCAATTCCGCTTACTTCGGTTTATGATATTTCTTTTGAACTAAATAACGGTAACACAATAAGCTTATTATCATACAAAAACAAAAAAATATTAATTGTAAATACAGCATCTGATTGTGGTTATACAAAACAATATAAAGGTTTAGAAAAATTATATGAACAGTATAAAGAAAAACTTGTCATCATTGGTTTCCCTTCAAACGATTTTGGTGAACAGGAAAAAGGCAGCGACAATGAAATTGCACAATTTTGTAAAATAAATTATGGTGTTACATTTCTATTAGCAAAAAAATCAACAGTAATTAAAAATGAGCATCAGAATAAAATATTTAATTGGTTGAGCGATGAAAAAAAGAATGGTTGGTTGAACAAAGCGCCCTCCTGGAATTTTTGTAAATATCTTATCAACGAACAAGGCGCCCTCACATATTATTTTGAACCGCCAATTGAACCTTTAAGTAAAGAAATTACAGAAGCTATTCAATCATCCTGATTGAGTTTTGTTATGGTAGCTATGTTTTAATAATGTTATACATAAAAAAGCCTCCGATTTTCGGAGGTTTTTTTAATTAATTCGTACCGTTATAATAGAAGTATTATCGCCTTTGCTTTTCAGCATAACCGTTAAATTATAATCTTGTGAAGCACTTTTTAATTTACCGGCTATATACATTGTACCGCTCATTTCACGCTGAGAAATGATTTCGAAACCATTTATATTATTCGCTGAAAAAAAACTTTTAATTGCGTTAGTAGCTTCTGTTTTATTTGCATTCTGCATTTCACTTTTCTTTGGCAATTTTACGTCAATCGTATTATTAAAATAACTGGTAAACTTATCTGCATTTCCTTCTTTTAACGCATTTGTAACTGCATCGCTGTTTTGTGCAAATACAGAAATTGAAAATAAAAATCCAAGTATTGTAAAAATCTTTTTCATTTAAAAAATTATTCTAAATAACAGACTAAAGATACTGCTTATTGTTTAAGCGGAGTAGTTATGCAATTGTGAAATGGTCTATAAATAACAAACTCATTTTTTGATAACAGAAAATCAAACATACCCTTGAAAGCATGTAGTTTTGCGGCATGAGTAAAAAAGCAATGTTAATTATAATGGATGGATGGGGTTTAGGAAAAGTATATTCATCCGATGCAATTCAGCATGCAAAAACACCTTTTGTAAGCAGCTTATACAGCAAATATCCCAACACAACTTTAACAACCTGCGGCGAAGCCGTAGGTTTACCGGAAGGACAAATGGGCAACAGCGAAGTGGGTCATTTAAATTTAGGTGCGGGAAGAATTGTGTACCAGGAATTACAGAGAATAAATGTTGCTATTCGTGAAGGTGAGTTTCAGAAAAATGAGCACTTGTTAAATGCTATTAATTATGCTAAAGAAAATAAAAAACCATTGCATTTAATCGGTTTGGTAAGCGATGGCGGCGTGCATTCGCACATCAATCATCTCAAAGCAATTATTGATGTATGTAAAGCGCAAAACTTAAACAATGTGTTTGTTCATGCATTTACTGATGGTCGTGATACAGACCCGCACAGTGGTTTAAATTTTATCAAAGATTTGCAACAGCACTTAAATAATTCTGTTGGAAAAATTGCAAGTGTTAGCGGAAGATATTATGCAATGGACCGCGATAAAAGATGGGAGCGTGTTAAGCTGGCGTATGATGCGTTGGTAAAAGGCGAAGGTGTAAAAGCAACAGATGCAATTAATGCAGTTGAACAATCATACACAGCAAATGTTACGGATGAATTTATAAAGCCAACTGTTATTGTTGATGAAGCGCAGCAACCACTGGCAACAATAAATGACGGTGATGCAGTTATCTGCTTTAATTTCAGAACAGATCGTTGCCGCGAAATTACATTAGCACTTACACAACAGGATTTTCCTGAACATCAAATGCATACTTTAAAATTGTATTACACAACAATGACTGAGTATGATAAAACTTTTAAAGATGTGCACATCATTTTTGAAAATGATAATTTAAATAATACGCTCGGCGAAATCATCGAACAAAATAATTTGAAGCAAATACGTATTGCAGAAACGGAAAAATACCCGCATGTAACTTTCTTTTTTAGCGGTGGAAGAGAAGCGCCGTTTAATGGTGAGAGCAGAATATTAGTTCCTTCACCAAAAGTAGCAACGTATGATTTAAAACCTGAAATGAGTGCGTATGAAGTAACAGAGAAACTCGTTCGCGAAATTGAAAATGAGACTGCTGATTTCATTTGCCTCAACTACGCTAATGCAGATATGGTGGGTCATACCGGTGTTTGGGACGCAGTTATAAAAGCGGTAGAAACTGTTGATACATGCGTTGAAAAAGTTGTTACTGCAGCACTCAATCATGGCTATACAATTTTCTTAACTGCAGACCATGGTAATGCCGATTATGAAATAAATGAAGATGGTTCGCCGAATACACAACACTCATTAAACCTGGTTCCTTTTTTCATAATTGATAAAGATTGGAAAGGTGAAGTAAAACCAGGTAAACTTGGAGATATGGCACCAACTATTCTAACGTTTATGGGTTTGCCCATTCCAAAAGAAATGACAGGGAATATTTTAGCGAGACCATAATCTCCTTTAACTTTCAGTATGAAAAGAATTTTATTAGTGGTAGTAATTATTCTTATAGCCATTCAATTTATAAGACCAGAAAAAAACATTCATCCTGGTGCGCAGCCGTCAGATATTTCTTCCATTTATACAGTTCCCCCAAATGTTGATACAATTTTAATTCATGCCTGCAAAGATTGCCATAGTAACAACACGCGTTATCCATGGTATAACAAAATACAGCCGGTTGCATGGTTTTTAGATAATCATGTTCGGGATGGAAAAAAGTCGTTTAATTTAAATGAGTTTACAACTTATCCTGCATGGCGGCAATATGATAAAATTTCAGAAGTTAAAAAGCAACTTGATAAAGGTGATATGCCGCTTTCATCTTATACATGGATTCATAGAGATGCTATTTTAACTGACGCACAAAAAAATACTATTGAATCTTGGAGTGAAGAAATAAAAAAACAAATGGAAGCTAAATATCCGCAGGATAGTTTACAAAAACCAAAAGGAGATTAGCCGTTTATATAATCGTTAACGGATTCATCTTATTAATTCAATTGCCTGCAAACTTTGTTTCTTTGTGATAACATGCAAATCACAAAAGCGTCATATCTTATTTCAAGCCCATCTGTTGATAAATGCCCTAAACCCGACAGACCCGAATATGCTTTTATCGGCAGAAGCAATGTGGGCAAATCATCTTTGATAAATATGCTTTGCAATAATTCAAAGCTGGCGAAAATTTCAAACACGCCAGGCAAAACACAACTCATCAATCATTATACGATTGAAAGCACATCAACAAAATCAAATAAAAAAATAAATTGGTATTTGGTTGATTTGCCCGGTTATGGTTATGCAAAAAGATCGCAGCAGCAACGTAAGCAATGGAGTAAAATGATTGAAGACTATTTGCATAAAAGAAAAACGCTTATAAATATTTTTGTGTTGATTGATGCAAGGCACGAGCCGCAGCAAATTGATTTTGATTTTATAAATGATTTAGGTGAATGGCAATTGCCATTTACAATTGTGTTTACAAAAGCTGACAAAGAAAAGCCCGGTGCATTGGAACGAAACATAAAATTATTTTTTGATAAAATGCGTGAAAGCTGGCAATTCCTTCCGCAATATTTTATTACCAGTGCAATAAAAAAACAAGGCAAAGAAGAAGTGTTGGATTTTATTGATGATTGTAATAAAGCGTTTGTTCAGCAATAATCAGCCATGCATCTTTATCGCCTTTACAGCATACATCATCGGAATTTTATTTTCCAAACCTTTAATTCGCCAATAGCCGTCATTGCCCCGGATGGTGTTATTGAAACAATTATAATAACTGTAATTTAATTCTTCAAACTGCAGAATACTTAAACCATGATCTAACAAAGCGTTAATCACTTCGCTTAAACTGTGATTCCATGAATATTCTTCATATTGAATATCAGCATTGCGGTCTGCATACGTTCCTGTTTGTGTTTCTTTGATCACCGCTTCGTTGTGATAAGCATATTTTATGTATTGAAAATTATCATCAAACATCCATATAACGGGATGAAATTCTGCAAGAAAAAATATGCCACCCGGTTTTAATGCCTTACCGATTATGGCTGCCCATTTATCTAAATCAGGCAGCCAGCCAATAACACCATAAGAAGTAAAAACAATATCATATTGTTTATGGATGTGCTGCAACACATCATACACATTACAGCAAATAAATTCTGCAGGAATATTTAGTTTATGGCTTAATTGTTTTGCCGTATTTATGGCTTCATCAGAAAGATCAATACCGGTAACAACAGCGCCTTCTCGTGCCCAGCTTAATGTATCCATTCCAAAATGACATTGCAGGTGCAACAAAGATTTTTCTTCCACATTACCCAATGCTTTAAATTCAAGTTTGTTCAAAGATGATTTTCCTTGTTTAAAAGATTCCACATCATAAAATGCAGAAGTTTTATTTACAATAGTTCTTTTATTCCACGCATCTTTATTTACTTCAAAAAAATTATTCATATCCCGGTTATTTAATCTTTAAAAGTATAAATTGAAATTGATTTGATCATTATTCATTAAGGCTTGCAACAGCTTGTTATTTTTGCATTATGAATAAAAAAGTGAGAGTACGTTTTGCCCCTTCACCAACCGGTGGCTTACATATTGGAGGCATGCGCACGGTGTTATTTAATTACTTGTTTGCAAAACATAATAATGGCTATTTTATTTTACGCATAGAAGATACAGACCAAAACCGTTTTGTGCCCGGTGCCGAAGAATACATTTTTGAATGTTTGAAATGGTGTGGACTTGAACCTGATGAAAGTGTTATGCATGGCGGTGAATATGCACCGTATCGCCAAAGCGAAAGGAAGGAAATGTATAAACAATATGCTGAGCAATTGATTAAAGACGGCAAAGCGTATTATGCATTTGATACACCACAAGAGTTAGAAGAAAAAAGAAAAACAATTTTAAATTTTCAATACAATCATGCATCAAGAAATGAAATGAAAAATTCATTAACGATGAGTGATGATGAAACAAAAAAATTACTCGAAGAAAATGTTGCCCATGTTATTCGCATCAAAATGCCGTATGATGAAACAGTAAGCTTTACTGATATGATTCGCGGCGAAGTACATTTTAATACTTCGCAATCAGATGATAAAGTTTTATTGAAAGCGGATGGAATGCCAACATATCATTTAGCTGTTGTGGTGGATGATTATTTAATGAAGATTACACATGCATTTCGCGGTGAAGAATGGTTGCCATCATCGCCTGTTCATATTTTATTGTGGCAATATTTATTTGGTTTGGAAAACATGCCGCACTGGGCACATCTTCCGTTAATATTAAAACCGGATGGCAAAGGAAAATTAAGTAAACGTGATGGCGACAGATTAGGTTTTCCCGTGTTTGCAATGAACTGGACAGACCCGAAAACAGGCGAGCTTATGCATGGCTTTCGTGAACGCGGTTTTTTACCTGAAGCATTTATAAATTTTCTTGCTTTATTAGGATGGAATGATGGAACAGAACAGGAAATTTTTTCGCTTGATGAATTGATTGAAAAGTTTTCGATTGAACGTGTACATAAAGCCGGTGCAAAATTCGATTATGAAAAAGCAAAATGGTTCAACCATGAGTGGATTAAACGGTTGCCTGTTACAAGCTTCCAGTTGCAGGTTAAACAGCTTTTGCAAAATGCGGGAGTCGAAATTAATGATGATGAAAAATTGAAAACAGTAATTCAATTAATAAAGGACCGTTGTGTTTTATTAACTGATTTTATCCAGCAATCTTCTTTCTTTTTCCAATCCCCAAAAGAAATTGATATCAATGCTATCAAACCAAAATGGAATGAGCATAAGAAACAATTTTTTGTTGAATTAATTCGCACATATCAATTAGCAACAACATGGCAGCATGAAGCATTGGAAAATTCATTTAAAGAAATTGCAGCAGCAAGCCAGATAAAACCAGGCGATGTTTTATTGCCTTTGCGTATTATGTTGGTTGGCGGAAAATTTGGTCCGCATGTTTTTAATATTGCAGAAGTATTGGGCAAAGAAGAAACAATCAATCATATAAAACGTACATTGCAATTACTGCAATAATTTTAATTTAGCACTGAGAAATATTTTGTTTTAAAACTCATAACGATATGCTTACAACAACATCATTACCGGATATCAATAATCAAATAAAAGTTTCCGAAGAACAGGTAAAAGAATTTCGCGAGAAAGGGCACACACTTACAAGAGGTTTATTAAGTAAAGAAGAAGTGGAAGCTTATCATGAAGTGATAAGAAATGCAGCAGAAAAGTATAACACTGAAAAACGCAAAATGGAAGAGCGTGATACTTATGGAAAAGCTTTTTTACAAATAATGAATTTATGGCGCAATGATGATGCGGTGAAAAAGTTTGTGATGAGCAAACGCTTTGCAAAAGTAGCTGCAGATTTATTGGGCGTGAAGAACGTTCGCATTTACCACGACCAGGCTTTATATAAAGAACCTGGCGGCGGACCAACGCCCTGGCACCAGGACCAATATTATTGGCCCATTGATACAACTAATACAATAACCATGTGGATGCCGCTGGTTGATATAACAATTGATATGGGTATGCTCACGTTTGCATCAGGTTCGCATAAAAAAGGTAGTGTGTTTGATTATGAAATTTCTGATGAATCAGATGCTGAATTTGATAAATATGTAAACGATAATAAGTTTGATATCTCACGTGCAACAACAATGAAAGCCGGCGATGCAACATGGCATTATGGTTTTACAATTCACAATGCACCGGGAAATAAATCTGATACAATGCGTGAAGTAATCACAATCATTTATCTCGCAGATAATGCAAAAATCACAGCGCCCAAAAATAAATGGCAGGAGAATGATTTGAAGACGTGGTTGGCAAGTAAACCTGTTGGTTCAATAGCAGATTCCGAATTAAATCCACTGGTACTATAACTTGTTCTGCTATTAATTAAATTAATATCGTCGAATCGTCATTTCGACGATAGGAGAAATGTCAGATATTATTAACAACTTGATTTTTAGAGATGTCTCGTTACCTCGACATGACGTACTAAGAACATTATTTAATAATAACAATTACCTCAATGAAAAAATTTTCGATTGCGCTTTTGTTGTGTTTACTCACATCACAAATAATCTATGCGCAAAA
>JAICKT010000408.1 GCA_025927795.1 Parafilimonas sp.
GATTAGGTCCGCCATTTTCATCTAATAGAATATTCCAGTCCGTCCATGCAACAGTGCCGTTGTTAAAATCATGCACCATTGATGTACCATATCTTTCACCCCAATTCCAGTCATTAATTTTCTTTGCATCATATCTTTCTGCACAACCTTCTGTAAACACTAAATTTTTTGTTGGAAAAGTTTCATGCACACGGGCAACATTGTCAAATTCCATTGCGCTGCCCGTCCATGTTTCGTACCAATGATAACCGATTCCCCAAATATATTTTGCTGCTTGCGGGTCTTCTAAAATGGTGCTCACACGCTGATAAATTAAATCGCGGTTATGGTCCCAGCACATTAATTTTTTATTGCTCAATCCGTCTTTCACCAATGTTGGTCCTAAATAATTTTTTATAAAATCTCTTTCATCTTCCGCAATGTATGTGCAACTCTCCCACGTTTGTTTTGCCATCGGTTCATTCTGTACGGTTAAACCCCAAACGGGAATTCCTTTTGCTTCATATCCTTTAATAAATTTTACATAATAATTTGCCCAGCTTTGCATGTATTCTGTTTTCAATTCACCACCATGATCCATGTCATTGTTTTCTTTCATCCAGGCCGGCGGGCTCCACGGCGATACATATAATGTAAGATGATTGTTCGTTGCTTTTTCAACTTCTTTTATAAATGGAATTTTATATTTTTCATCATGTGCAAGATTGAATGATTTTAATGATGCATCGTTTTCGTCAACATAAGTATATACATCACTGCTAAAATCACAACTATTGATGTTTGTTCTTGCTAAGTTGTAACCGATGCCATTCACCGTATCATAATATGCTTTTAAAACTTCCTGTTGCTTATCTTTTGGAAGTTTATAAAATGTTTCTGCAGAGGCATCTGTTAATGCGCCGCCAATGCCAATAAGTTTTTGAAATCTTTGCGAAGGATCAACAAACACACAAACCTGTGTTTCCAATGGCTGACCCATGTGTGTAAATGTTGAACTATCTGTTAAGCTGATTCGATAATCTGTTTTATCTGCCGTTGTATAAACAAAAACTTTTTTATTATTGGTTGAAAATGTTTTTGATTGTGCGTTGCAAAAAGCTACTGCAAATAATAAAACAATTATAATGAAGCATTTTTTCATGTGCAAGATTTTTACCTGTAAAAGTATAGAAGTAAGATTTTATTGGTGGATAAAAATTTAAAAGCAGATGCCCAATCAAGTTGGGCATGACGACGTAGCGATTACGTTTTGCTTTAACCTTTTCAATCTTTTAATAAATATTCAACCAGATTGCACGTCTTTCCCGCGAAAGCGGGAATCTGCTTTAATAACTTTTATCTACCTGCTATTCGCTTCATTCATTCTAATTCTTCTTCCCTTATAATTTTTCCCATCGAGTGAACGAATCATTTGTTTTGCAGCGGTGCTATCAACTTCAATCCAGCTATTCATTTCTTTCATATCAATTTTGCCAAGCACATCTTTTGGCAAATCACTCATGTCAAGAATAAACTGCAAAAAACTTGCTTTATAAAAACCATCTTTTGTTCCAAGGTTTACAAACAATCTTGTATAATCACCATCAAAACTCCTGTTTCTCTCTCTTCCTTTATTTCTGCTATCAAATTCCCTCTTGTCATTTGTTCTTCCGGTTTTTCTTTCTTTTGATTCACGCGCATTCAGATCTTCAGCGTTCTCATAATATTTTAAAAAGCGGTCAAATTCCAAAGCGGCAACTCTTTTTAAAACTTCTTCTTTTGTTATGTTGGCGAATTTTTCTGCAAGCATCGGAACATAAGTTTCATAATCACCATGGCTAATATCTGCCTGTAATAATTTTTCCATGAAAAAGAAAAATTGTTTTCTGCAAACATCTTTGCCGTTCGGTATTTCAAAACGATGGAATGGTTGCTGCACCATACGCTCAATTTGTTTCAGCTTATACAATTCGCGTGTATGCACTATGCTCATGCTGATGCCTGTATTGCCGGCACGACCGGTTCTTCCGCTGCGATGCGTGTAAACTTCAACATCATCAGGCAGTTCATAATTTATAACATGCGTGATACCCTGTACATCTATGCCGCGAGCCGCAACATCTGTTGCAATTAATAACTGCAAACTTTTATCACGAAATTGTCCCATCACTTTATCACGCTGTTGTTGTGTAAGGTCGCCGTGCAAAGCATCAATATCGTAACCTTCACGTGTAAGTTTTTCAGCAATTTCCTGCGCATCTGCTTTGGTACGTGTAAAAATCAAACCATAAATTCCGGGATGAAAATCTATCAAACGTTTTAATGTTTCATAACGCTGATGTGCAGATGTAACATAATACTGATGATCTACATTTTTAGTACCTGCATTTGCTTTTCCAACTGTTACTTCAACTGGTTGATTCATGTAACGCTTGCTCACTTTACGAATTTCAGGCGGCATCGTTGCACTGAATAACCATGTTGCTTCTCGGTTTGGCGTGTTTTGTAAAATAAATTCTATGTCATCCTGGAAACCCATATTCAGCATTTCATCTGCTTCATCAAGCACAACATATTTTATTTGATGAAGATTAATTGCTTTGCGCTCAATCAAATCAATTAAACGACCCGGCGTAGCAACAATTAACTGTACACCTTTTTTAATATCTTTTATTTGCATGCCAATGCTTGTGCCACCATAAACAGCAACTACATGTACACCGCGCAGATTTTTTTTAAAAAGGTTTATATCATTTACAATCTGTATGCACAATTCGCGGGTAGGGCAAACAATCAATGCCTGCGGGTATTTTTCATTTGCTTCAACCAATTGTAATAACGGCAAACCAAACGCTGCTGTTTTGCCCGTGCCTGTTTGCGCAAGTCCGATAAAATCTTTTGTTCCGCTTAATAAAACGGGAATTGCTTTTTCCTGTATGGGTGTAGGTGTTTCAAAACCTAATTCAGTTATGGATGTAAGAATTGTTTCATTTAATCCTAACTCCTCAAAACTTTTCATCATTAAAAATTTTGCAAATGTAACTGTGATTCATTGTATATGTGCAATACCGATTCTTACATTTTACTTATTACTGAAAATAAATTTTTATCGTGCTAAAAATTATTACTAATGCTTTTTTAAAAATGATTTGATTTCTGCAAGTTCTGATCTGTTTGAATTTGCAACGTCTGCTATTGCTGAAAGTTGGTTATAATAAAAAATTGCTTTTTGGTTGTTACCGGATTTTTCGGCTGCTTTACCGGCACCATAAAGACTGTTAAAACGATTTGGACTTTTTTTCAGTACAGCTTCATAAGCTTGCAAAGCATTTTCGTTTTGATTTAGTTGAAGTAACATATCTCCCAATAATTCTCTTGCAGGCAATACTTCTCCGGGGGTTACAGGATGTTTCTCGGTGCTGTCTTCCATATCTGCCGCAAGCTTCATTGTATTTACAGCGCCGGTTTTGTTTCCTGATGCAAATTGAATCCATGCTTCACCTGTTTTTATTTGTATTTCTACTTCTTTGGATTTATAATTGTCTTTTTGTTTTTCCAATGTATCAT
The DNA here is from genome assembly GCA_025927795.1 of Parafilimonas sp. GTDB lineage: Bacteria > Bacteroidota > Bacteroidia > Chitinophagales > Chitinophagaceae > Parafilimonas. Next base: position 3,547 of record JAICKT010000408.1, read on the forward strand.
GTAACTGGTTGAGTCTTGTCAATTCAAATTTTGCAACATTTAAATTTGCAGTGTGAACACAACCCAGTAAACGGGTGAAATGAATAATTGCTTCCTGCCACGGAAAATTATTCCAGGGAAAATTTGCAGGATGTATTTGCAACACAGCAGCTTCATTCCATTTTTTATTTTCAAGTGCATAACGGGAAGGAATAGCTGCAAAAGCATAAGCTACTTTAAAATTAACAGGATAAACTTCATTGATGGTTTTCAAGTATTCGACTTGTTCTTTAGCCAATTTGTTTTCACCTTTTTGCAGGTAAGCATAAACAAGATAATCCAAACCATGCAGTTCTTCATCCCAATGCCCTTTTATACCGGCTGACTGCGCATAACATCGCGC
>JAICKT010000547.1 GCA_025927795.1 Parafilimonas sp.
TACTATTTTATTTACAGGATCTTCATTGCCAAACAAACCTTTTGCTGTTGCCTGCGAAAGAACGATACTGTAAGGATCGTTTAGCGCATCCTTCTCATTCCCTTTTATGAAGGGATATTGAAAAATCTTAAGAAAATCCTTCTCTACCATTGCGCCCTGCCTGTATAATTTTTTATCGCCAACGCTAAGCCCGTGCGATTTCATCCAATCCGTTCTTGCCACGTATTGAACACCCGGCACATCATTAAGCAACGCATCTGCCATTGGTTGTGGCGTAGCCATCGTAATTTGCTTTGTGCCATTATCAATGTATTGTTTTCCTACTTTATAGACATGGTCATGATTTGGCAAAAACCGGTCGTAAGAAAACTGGTAATTCACCCACAAACCAATAAGTAAGGCAACGGCCATCCCGGCAGCAAGGCCCAAAATATTCAGCAGGCTGTAAACTTTGTTTTGCCTAAGATTCCGCCACGCGGTTTTGAAATAATTCTTTATCATTTTATTTTTCGTTTATGGATTATCGTTATATTATAGTAAACCAACAAATAATTCAAATTCCTGTTTCCAAATTTTCACAATTTGCATTCACTCACTCCTCAAACTCTCCACCGGATTGGCTAACGCCGCTTTTATCGCCTGGAAACTCACCGTTATCAATGCGATAAGAACCGCAGCAATGCCTGCAATTAAAAATATCCACCAGCTTATTTCAATCCTGTATTTATAATTCTCCAGCCAGCTATGCATCATCCACCATGCGAGTGGAAATGCAACAACGCACGAAGCAAATACCAATAGCAAAAAATCTTTTGACAATAATGTGGTGATGTTGGTGATGCTTGCGCCCAGCACTTTTCTTACACCAATTTCTTTTATTCTGCGTTCTGCCGTATAAGCTGCTAATCCAAACAAACCCAAACACGAAATGATGATAGCCAACGTTGCAAATACCCGTGAAAGCTTGCTGATCAATTGTTCATTCTGAAACATCTGGTTAAACTGGTCGTCAACAAAATGATAAGTAAAAGGGTACGAGGGATTATCTTTTTTTAATACACTTGCAATTTGTTGTATGGCTTTTTCAACATTGGCATTTGGTTTCAGCCGCACATACATGTTGGATGCGTCGGGCATGTTCACACAAAAGAACATTACAGGGTCCGGCCTGCCATACATATCGCCATACACATAATCATTCACTACTCCTACAACATTTACAACTGTGCCACTGGTATCGCCATCCCAATGCAAAGTTTTGCCGACAGCACTATTTGTACCCATCAATTTTTCCAATGATTGTGTGATTAAAACATTTATCCTTTTTGACTGTACGCTATCAGTCTCAACAAGATCTCTTCCTTCTAAAATTTTTATGCCTGATGTTTTCATATAACCAGGTGATACATATCTCGTAGAAATTAAAACCTGGCTGTTGGATTTTTTCCCTTCCCAAACCAAACTACCGGTATTATTTCCTCCATATAAAGTGTTGTAATTGGAAACAGCAACGTTTTCGATCAAGCCCGTGTTTAATATATCCTGGTGAACAGCTTCATAATTCTTTGTCATTTCACTGTTCATATCAACCTGCAAAAGATTGTTTTTACTAAATCCAAGACTCCTGCTTTTTACGTGTTGTATTTGCTGATAAATAATGATGGTGCTTATGATAAGTATGATAGAAATACTAAACTGCAATATCACCAGCCCTTTTCGTATGATGGCGGCGTTGCTGCCTTTCATCTTAATTCCCTTTAAAACAAATACTGGATTGAAGGATGATAAATACAGTGATGGATAACTACCGGCAAACAACCCGCAGATTAAAGTGATGGCAACTAATCCTGCAATGTGAAGAGGCTTGTTTAAACCCAACGCCAGGTTTTTCTGAACCAGCAAATTAAACGCAGGTAATAAAAGCGTCATAATAATTACAGCAATCACTGCGGATAATAATGCCATAAAAATCGCTTCTCCCATAAACTGAAAAAAGAGCATTCTTTTTCCTGAACCCAGCACTTTTCTTACCCCTACTTCCCTGGCGCGTTTTTCACTTCTTGCTGTTGCAAGATTCATAAAGTTGATGCAGGCAATTAATAAAATGATCCATGCAATAACAGAAAAGAGATGCACATAAGTTATTCTTCCGCCACCTGTTTGTACACCGTTATCAAATTCATCCCTCAGATGCCAGTCATGTGCGCTCCATAAAAAAGGCCGTGCAATAGATTTCGGTTCGTGTTTCTGTATAAAATCATAAAGAACTTTATTTACAGAAGCTGCACTAACATTAGGCTTTAGCTCTACATACGTTGAAAGGTCGTTATTGCCCCACGATTGCGCCCACGATTTATTTTCATCATACCAGATCTGGAAAGGCGCAGCCCATTCAAACTGCACGGTTGA
>JAICKT010000350.1 GCA_025927795.1 Parafilimonas sp.
AATTTTTGAAAGACAATAAAAATATTTCTCTTTTAAAATTACGTGCAAGTGTTGGTCAGTTAGGTAACCAGGAAATTCCTAATCATGCATACGCGTCAATTGTTTCAGGTGGATTTTATTATCCGTTTAACGGAACGCCAACGCAAGGTTATACAATTACATCAGAAGGAAATCCAAATGTTGTTTGGGAAACAAGTACGCAAACTGATATTGGTTTAGACCTTGGTCTTTTTCAAAATAGTTTTCAGTTTACAGCCGATTATTATATCAAAAAAACAACTGACCTTCTTTTTGGAATTCCGTTACCAAGCAGTGCAGGTGGTGTAGCGCCGCCGCAGGAAAATGCAGGCGAAGTACAAAATTCAGGACTTGAATTACAGGCAACTTATAACAGCACAACGCATTCAAAACTTTCTTATTCAATCACCGGAAATTTTGCTTTGCTTCATAACAAGGTTAAATCTCTTATTGATAACAGCCCGATTGCAGGCGGCAGAATTGATAATAATTATTTTGCCACGCTTACAAGTGTAGGCGAACCAATTGGTGAATTTTATTTATTGCAGGATGAAGGAATTTTTCAAACTGCTAAAGATGTATTTACGCATGCATACCAGGGACCGAATGTACAGCCCGGTGATGTTGCTTATAAAGATATAAGCGGACCCAATGGAAAACCTGATGGCGTAATTGATAATTATGACAGAACATTTGTTGGCAGCCCCATTCCAAAATTTACTTATGGTTTAACCGGAAGTTTAGACTATGCAAATTTTGATTTGAATTTATTTTTCCAGGGTGTTTACGGAAATAAAATTTATGACCAGGTGTTAACAGATATCGAAGGTTTCTATCGTGCGTTCAACATTACTCAAGACGTTGCAAACAATAGCTGGCATGGCGAAGGAACATCTAATTCTATTCCAAGATTATCATGGAACGGAGCAACAAATAATAAACAACCTTCTACACGTTTTCTTGAAAACGGTTCTTATGTAAGACTTAAAAATGTGCAGTTAGGATATACTTTATCAAAGGATATGTTGAAGCGATTAAATATATCCGGCGTGCGGTTTTATATAAGCGCGCAAAATCTTTTCACTATAACAAAATATAAAGGTTTAGATCCGGAACAGTATATAAGCAATAATGCTTTGGGCGATGGTGATAAAGCTGTTGGAATAGATTGGGGAACGTATCCTGAAGCACGCACATATACATTAGGTGTAAACATTAATTTTTAAAATCCTGAAAAAAATAAATATGAAACTGTATAAATTTTTAATACCGGTTTTAATACTTGCAACAGTATCACAAACAAGCTGCAAAAAATTTCTTGATCAGCCGATACTTGGAAACTATGAAGCTTCCGGTTTTTTTACTTCTGATGCAAATGCGCAAACAGCTGTAAATGCTGCTTATGCTCCATTGTTGTTTACAGATGCTTCTTCAAATGCGATATGGGTTTTGGGCGATGTTGCTTCAGATGATGCAATTAAAGGCGGCAACCCCGGTGACCAGGCAGATTTTGAAAACATCGACCAGTTTAATATTCTTCCTTCAAACTCAGCAGTAGAAGCAGTATGGAAAAGATATTATGATGGTGTGTTTAAATGCAATGTTGTAATAGATGGTTTGCCTGCAGATAATACTGCCGTTTCAGACGCAGTAAAAACTGCTGCCGTGGCGCAGGCAAAATTTTTACGCGCTTATTATTATTTTGTGCTTACAAATTGTTATGGAAATATTCCATTGCATTTAAAAGTTGAAACACCAGACGAAGTGCAAAGCCCGGCGGTTCCGCAGGAACAAATTTATGCGCAGATTGAAAGCGATTTAACTGATGCAGCGGCTGCATTGCCAACAAGCTGGAGCGGAGCTGATAATGGTCGCGTTACAAAAGGTGCTGCTTTATCATTGCTTGCTAAAACTTATCTCTTCGAAAAAAAATGGGATATGGCTTCCACTACGGCAAAACAAGTTGAAGCATTAGGTATTTACAGCTTAGACCAACTGTTTACGGATAATTTTAATGCTGATAAAAAAAATAATCCTGAAGCCATTTTTTCAGTATGGCAACAAACAGGCACGAGCCCTTTTCTTGGTAATAATTTGAATCAATGGTTTGCTCCGCGTGCATTAAATGGATATGGGTTTTTTTATCCAACACAAAGCCTGATTGATAATTTTGAAAAATCGCCTGATGGTGTAGTTGACCCGCGTTTCGGTTATACTTTATCCGGCGTTGATGCACCTTCTTATTATGATACAGTTTATCAAACCGGATGGTCAACAACTGGCTACATCACTAAAAAACAAATTCAGCCACTTTCTCAAATACCAACTTCTATAAAAGGTGATGGCAACTTGAATTATGAAGTGATTCGCTTTTCTGATGTTTTGTTAATTGAAGCAGAAGCATTAAATGAAGCAGGTAAAAGCGGTGATGCATTAGTGCCGTTAAACAAAGTGCGCAAAAGAGCGAGAGAATCTTATTTGTATGATAATACATTACCAAATTTCGGAACAGTGCCAACTGGTTTATTGCCTGATATAACTGTAACAGACCAATCGCAATTGCGTGATGTTATTCGCAAAGAAAGAAGGTCTGAACTCGCATTGGAATTCCATCGCTTCTTCGATATGATTCGTTATGGACAGGCGTATGCAACAAATGCAATGAAAGATGTACCGAACTTTAGTTATGATGCTGATAAATTCTTTCCGATTCCGCAAAGTGAAAGAGATACCAACCATAAATTATAAAATAAATTTTTATCATTGAAACTATATAATCATGCGTAAACAAAATATTATACTGCTGCTTTCCTTATTTCTTTTTGCAGGTCTTGTGCTGATGTCTTCATGCAAAAAAGATAATGGCGGCGGCGGCACTTATACAACAGATAAAAGCGCTTTGAATGCTTTAATCGATTCTGTTAATACAATTCTTACTACAACCGCAGAAGGCAATAAACCCGGCGAATATGCTGTTGGTTCAAAAGAAGTACTTGATTCAATTGCAAAACTGGCAACAGATATAGCAGCAAGCAATAGTTATACACAACAACAAATAGATAATGCAAAAGATAATCTTGAAAGAGCAGTAGCTACATTTAACTCGCATCTGATACAGGAAGTTTCTGTTGCGAATTTGGTTGCGTTCTGGAAGTTTAATGGCAATGCAATTGATTCATCCGGCAATGGACATGATGGCGCTTTAAAAACAGGTTGGACAGGTCCGGGCAACGCGCCGGTTGACGGAAACACTTTACCCAAGCTGGTTGCAGACAGATTTGGAAGAGCGAACATGGCTTATGATTTTAATAATGGTGCTACTGTTGAAGTGCCTTATGATGCTGCATTAAACCCACAAAGTTTTACTATCAGTGTTTGGATGAAAAGGCATGGAACGAATTGCAATAATTATTTCTTTTCATTAAACAGGTGGAATGGTTACAAGTTCCAGTTGCAATGCAATAATTTTTTATTCCTGACTATTCATTGTGACAACGGCTATCATGATGTAGATGATAATCCCGGCGTTATTCCCGATGAAACATGGACGCATGCAGCAGTAAGTTACACAAACGGAACTATGAAATTTTATATTAATGGAGATTTGGTTAAAACAGCAGAAGTGAGTGGTGTTCCGTTAACGCTGGGCAGCCCGGTTAATCTTGCTATCGGAAACGAATTGCCCAAAGATGCATATACCATAAACAGTTCTGATGATTATACCTATTATGGTGGCGATTATTTTATTGGTTCTTTAGATGATATACGTTTTTACAATACGGCTTTATCCGATGCCGATATTTTATCAATCTATACAATTGAAAAGAGCTTGTAGGAATTTATAACACATTTTAATTTAACATGAGTTCGTGATAAGATTCTTTCGGTATTATATAAAAGCTTTTATTTAAAATTTTGATGATGTAAGAAAAAAACATAACCATTTACACGACATTTCGACAAAGGAGAAATCTCTGTAAGTTTTAAAAGTATCAGATTATGGAGATGCCTCGTTCCCCGGCATGACATGCGAACGGTAATTATTATTTTCTTTCCGTTTTAAAATAAGCGCTTTAATCGAACTCACGTTATTTTAAGATTCCGCTTGTAATTTTATTTATAATGCATCGCTTAAAATCTGCTATTGTTTTATTAATTCTTTTCTTATTGAATTCATGCAGTAATCATCATGAAAAAAATAACCAATTACTTTTTTGGTGTTCAAACAATGCAGGCGAAATAAATTTTGCTACTCATTTTACTAACGAATGGAATAAAACGCATACAGATAAAATTCACATGCAGCCTGTTCCGGAAGGTCAGTCAAGTGAAGAAGTAATTCTTGCTGCGGTTGTTGGAAAAACAACGCCTGATATTTATGCCAACATGTGGCAGGGCAATGTAGAAATGTATGCGCGTGCAGGTTCTTTAATTGCGCTGGATACATTGAAAGGTTTTCTTGATTTTATAAACCAACGCTGTGATAGTTCAGTTATAAAAGAGATTACTTCTGTTGACGGACATATTTACCAGGTTCCATGGAAGGTGAATCCGTTTATGACGATTTACAATAAAAATTTATTTCAGGAAAATGGCATTCACCAACTTCCCATAACATACAGCGATTATTTAAATGATGCGCAAAAATTTAAAGAAAGCACATCAAAAAAAGGAACACCCAAATGGTTTGGTTATACGTCTGTAAGAGAAATTTGGTATGAGCGTTTG
>JAICKT010000120.1 GCA_025927795.1 Parafilimonas sp.
AAAGGGGAGAATTACAAACCTCTTGTTTCAGTAACTACGAGAAAAATTAAACTGGCAAATAATAACGTTGCTAAAAACACCCCTTCAGGGGATGGGGGCATTGAAATTATAGTTAGTGATAACGGCAACGGCATTCCTCAAAACATCGTTGATAAAATTTTTCAGCCATTCTTCACTACAAAACCAACTGGCGAAGGAACAGGATTAGGTTTGAGTTTAGCTTACGATATCATCACCAAAGAACATAACGGAACAATAAAAGTGAACTCAAAAGAAAACGAAGGCAGTCAGTTTATGATTGAATTACTAATTACTTGATCTGATAAATCATGATTCGAATGGATTCGGCTACAGCTTCCATTTATCATTTTATTCCCATGAAAGATGCGATGGATTAAACCTATATTTTATTTACCTGCATGCGCTGCAACAATATCATAAATTTGATCAGGGCTATTGATAATTATTTGAGGTTTATTTTTATATAATTCTATCTTGCCCGTTATCCATTCCTGCCTGCCTTCATAAAATGTTTCAGGTGCATTCTTAAATTGCTTTCTTACATCTCCAAAAATAACCAGCGTTAATTTTTCATGCGGATACTTCCCCCCAACATCTAAAAATGTAGGTGTACGCTCTACATTTTCCAAATATTTCCCGCTATATATCTTAGCCATTAGCTTTACTGAATCACCCACATGATTTTGTACATCATCTAATTTTATTTCTGTTTGTGCAAAAGAGGAAACTGATAAAAAGCAGAGGATTAAAATGATAATATTTTTCATTACTGAAAGTTAGGATTATGCAAAGAAATTATTGAAGAGATTTTTTGCAACGCATCGTCCTCTGCGAGGGATTTTGTAAAACTTTATGCAGTAAGCATAGGATTTTGTTTGCGATTGTTTGATTAGAATGATTGTTTATCTTCTCGCTTTAAAACTGTGGAAAGATAAAAGCCAATTAATAAGCCTGTAATTAATCCACCAATATGCGCAGCATTATCTATAACGCTATTTGCAAAGCCCATAGCAAGATTATATCCTATAAAAATAAGTGTGCTTGTAAAAAATTCTTTACTTAGATCTTTAGATACAGATTTTGTAAGCAACAATGCGAGAAAAATTCCATATAGCCCGAATATGGCTCCGGATGCGCCGACGCTTACTACATTGTCATGCAAATATATACTTGCAATACTTGCTACAATTCCCGAAACAATATAACTGATAGCAAAAGTTTTTTTACCGATTATTGGTTCAAGAATTAATCCTATAAAAAATAAAGCAAACATGTTAGAAAACAAATGAATAAATCCTGCATGTACAAATATGTTTGATAAAAGTCTCCACAATTGATTATTTGTTGTATAAGAGGAATAGTTTGCGCCCCATTTTAAAAGGTCAATTGTATTAAAACTTAAAAAGCCTAAACCCGAAATCATCATCAATAAAAAAACAAAAATGTTTAAATCGATAATAATTGGCGTCACATAATAATCCTGACGAGGAAGTAAAAATTTGAAATACTTTTCAATTGATAGAATTGAAGTTTTATTTTCTTCAGGATTATTTAATTGCTCTTTATTAATTTTTGGAATTAGAATCATAATAAACCATACACTTAAGCCAATTGCAAAAGCTCCAAATATCCATAGAAACTCATAGCCGGTCCTTGAATTAAAACCTCCATATTTTGGCTCAAATATAATCGCCTGATTATTTTGCTCTATTAATGATGTTTTGGCTGCTGCCATTCTGAAGCTCTTACGGTCATCACTGTTTCCCATGCGATTAAAATAAGTGAATGTTCCAAGACTTGAATTTTCAAATTGACTTTGCGTTTCGTTGTAAAATTCATGTTCAAGCTCTTTTTTTCTTTCATTGTTCAAGTAGTTACTTATTTCTTTGGAATATTTTATTCCTAACCAAGCGGCTGGAGTATCCGGTTTTATTTCCTCATCAATAATATTTTTTTCTTTTTTCAGTGTGATAAGTAAAACTCCATTTCTTGCATCAGACCCGTAAAGTGCTTTTGCAGCATTGCCTTTCAATGCAGTTATATTTTGAACAGAATCAGGTGGAATATGAGAAAGCTGCTGCATGCTTATTTTTCTGCCATCTACAATTATAAGAGGTTTATTATTCGGTGTATTTATAGTTGAATTATCAGTATTAGTTGATGAATCATTATTTGCCAAAGAATCTATCCTGATTATCTCATTTCTATTTCTATCAGTTTTGTTATATATAGGGCAGCTTACATAGATATGTAGATTTAACTCAGAATTATATCTGCCGCTAACACTTGACGAATAATAAACGCCAACATTATTCTTATCTACATAAAAATTTTTTACAGTATAAAATTTAGTAGCGGCAAACTTTTTTATATCAGTAATGTCATTTAGCTGAGTTAGCTTTCCCGACGCAGATTCAATATAATTCATGGCAACTATTGTGGGTGCTGCAATTGCCAAAGTGGCAATCATTATATAACCAAAATCCGGACTTCTGGAGCCGGTTCGTTTAAGTTGCAGCAGTTTTATCTTGGGTTTTAGCCATATGAATATTGGTATAAAAGGAAGAAAAAACGGCAACCAGAAGTTTATTATATCCTCATCAGCATCGGCAACTTTAAACTTTATAAACAAAGTCCAACATGTAAAACAATAGATAATAATGAACCCTAGCGCTATGATTAAGTAAGGCAGCAATAATGGTTTTAGTTTTTCCTTCATGCAGTTGTGAGGATTGAAATGTTTATTGGTTCATAAATCAATTAGCGATATTTCGGTCTTCTGTTGATATTATAAAATATCAACAGAAAACAATGATAATAATTTTAAAGCTTCGATATTTCTTTCACTACTTCTCATCATCATACTTAAACGATTTATCAGGATGCGGTGGTGCAGGTGGCACAACAACTGGATTCTCTTTAATTTGTTTTTTGAGATAATCAACAGCATATTCAAGCTGCGCATCTTTACCATTAAATGTTTCGTATGGCAAATTATCAACAGTAATATCAGGCTCAACACCGCGACCTTCAATCAACCATTTTCCTTCAGGTCCATATACACCCATTTCTGCAGCACTGGCAATACCATTATCCACTAAACGGTTATCTGCACTCAACCAAATTTCTCCACCCCATGTACGCATACCAATCACTTTTCCAAAACCTAATCTTCTAAAACCTTCGGTGATTGCTTCGCCATCAGAAGAAGTTTCCTGGTCACACAAAATAACCATGTACCCGCGAAATGCATATTGCATATTCCACACAGGTCCGCCGCTTCTGCCTTGCCAATACATCCATGCACGACGCAATAATTTTTCAAGCACCCAGCTATCAATATTGCCACCAAAATTGTCCCTCACATCCAATATCAAACCGCTGCGATTAAACACAGGATAAAATTGTTTTACAAAATCATCCATATCACTTCCTGTCATCGCTTTTAAATGCACATAACCAATATCGTTGTTACTCATGCTGTCAACCTTTTCACGATTCACCAATTCCCATTCTTCATATCGCAACGTAAACGCATCTCTTGCCGAGCATGGTTTTACAACCTGCTCATAAGCTTTATTTGTTTTATCGAGCAAACTTATTTTTATTGGCTGTTGCACTTTGTTTGCGAGCAACATGTCCATATCACTTTCATCTTTTACAGGCACATTATTTATTGAAGTGATTATGTCGCCTTCTTTAATTTGCAATTCAGGTTTATTTAATGGCGAAGAAAAATCAGGATAATCAGGATCGCTTTTATAAATATGTTCGATGCGCAAACCTTTTGTTGTTTTTGTAAAAGCTGCACCTAAAAATCCTGTTTGAATATTATCATCAGCCCTGCGTTGATCGCCACCAAAAACAAATGTGTGCAGTGCAGATAATTCGCCCACCATTTGAGCAAGCAGATCATCTAACTCATACCTGTCGGTTAATCTCGAAACCAATGGCTGATATTGATCATGCACAGCCTGCCAGTTTACTTTATGCAAATCACGATCATAAAAATAATCACGCATCATGCGCCATGCATCTTGAAACATTTCATTCCAGTCTTGCTGCGGGTCAACTACAAAACTCCAGTTATCTAATTGCAGCTTGGTTTTATCTGCATCAATCTTTGCTCCATCCGCATCTGCAATTGCCATTGTTTTATTTTGAAAAAATATCAGCAATTTTTTTCCGTTGGCTGAAGGTGTAAAATTCGTAACGCCAGATGCAACTAATGTTGGTTCGTACTTTTTGCTTTCTGCAATTTTTAAGGCATACAATTTTGCACCGCTTTCATCAGTTTGATCTGATGGCTGATCCATCCAATATAAATAACCATCCATTGCCGTTGCATTAACAACATTGCTGCTCTTCACCGGCACTTTGTATAACATGGATTTTATGTAAGACCAATCAAGATTTTTTGTTACAGGCTTCGCATTTTTTTCTTTTTGCTTTTTATTATCTGTTGTTGATTTATCGTTTACTGAAGGATTAAATGTTGAATCGGTAAGCCATGAATCTGTTTGCAGAAAAGGAAACTTGGCTCCAGTATCCAAAGGCATTGCATAAATATTACGCACGTTTGTGTAATATGGTTCTGGCTGACGAGAACCCCATGGTGAACGCGTTTGAGATGCCAACTGTCTTTCAGAAACAAAGAACAACCAATTGCTATCGGCACTCCATGACGGATTATAACTATTCAATCGCTCTGTAGTTAGCGGCAACATTTTCATATCGTGTGTATCAACAACACATATTTGGGAATTAAGATTAGCAATGTTTTGTGTGAATGTGAGATAACGGCCATCAGGCGACCACACAATTTCATTCACTCCGCTGTATGCACTGTCATACTGAAATTTTACTGCACCCGTTGCAACATCAGCAATACGCAATACATCATTTTTATCGTTATATGCAACATATTTTCCATCAGGAGAAACTTGAAAAAAGCTGATAATTGTTTTTGTGTTTTTAGTAATCTGTGTTGCGCTGTCGCTTCCATCTGCATTCATTTTCCAAATCTCATATTCACCGGATGCATCAGACAGAGCAGCGAGTGTTTTATCATTTATAAAATGTACTTCTTTAAAACGCACACCGCTTTTGCGACTTACTTCCTGCCAGCGATCGCTTTTTGCAGGCGACACAAATATTCTTCCGCGGCTAACAATTGCGGCATAATTTCCATTGGGTGAAATATCTGCCTGCGATATTGTTTCAACAGGACTTTTTATCCATTTCGGTTTGCGCTGATCAAAATCTGAAACAAGATTGATGTCTAATAATTTTTCCTGGTTTGCGACGATGTCATACATCCATATATCAGCACCTTTTTGATAAACAATTTTTGAACCATTAATAGATGGTGATTGAATATCCCATCCTTTTGAAAATGTTTGCTGCTTCACATCTTTTCCATCTTTGTCCATGCTCCAGATGTTCATCGTGCCATCACGATCAGATAGAAAATAAATGCGATCATTATATAGCATCGGGTCTGTGCTTGTTCCATCAAAATCACTTGTAAGATTTGTTGCTTCATGAGAACCATCAAACTTCCAAACCTGTTCTATAAAACCACCTTTATATCTTTTTGTTTTACTGCCCTGGTTTTGAAAGCGCGTAAAAAATAAAATATTGTTATCATCATAACAGCCATACGAAGCCTGCCATAACGGAATTCTTTCTTTTGAAAGTGTTACGGGATCAAGCTTAACTATTTGTGCCGAAGGAATGGAACTATATTTTGTAGTGCGATACAAAATCTTTCCATCTTTTGTCCAGCTATATGCCTGCACTAAATTTCCGGAGTAATCATAAGTGATGCGTTTTGGAACACCGCCATTAATATTCATTATATATAATTCAGATGCACCTTCATACTGACCCGTAAAAGCAACCCATTTCCCATCCGGCGATATACATGGATTAATCTCCAAACCTTTATCTGTTGTTAAGCGCGCAGTAAAACCATTGCTCATATCATATTTCCACAAATCACCTTCTGCAGTAAAAATTATTATGTTACCATTAATGGCAGGTGTGCGATAATAACCTTTTTGCTGGCTGTAAACAGTGATAGAAAGAAGTAAAGCAATGAAGCATACAATTATTCTTGATTTCATAAACAGTAATTGAGTTTTGAAAGTAGGAAATTATTGAATGATGTAAGAAATTTATCGCTGGTCAGGATTACAAATTCCTATTGCCTCAGTTCGCAATCATTATATAGTGCGACGGTTTTGGAATAATGAGCAAATCATTTCTACTATTGTTATATCAATTTTTTTTAAGGAAACATTTAAACGAAATATTTATAGCCTGATACATTATCCAATTCTTTTTTAATTTCAAAATTAGATTTTCATTATCTTGGATTAAACTACGCTTATGGATAGTGCAACTTTTGAAACTTATTTAAAAGAAAGGTATAATCCGCAAATGGATTATTATGAAAGTGCATCAAAAAAATTTCAAAAAAAGTATAAAATGTTTCAATGGATTTTAATTATACTTTCTGCGATAACGCCAGTTATTGCTGCGTTAAATGGTTTTAGTAATGATCCTAATAAAAAATTAACTCAATTCTCAAGTTTATTTGTTGTAATAATATCCAGCATTGTGGCAATCTTAACTACCGGGTTAAAAACCTTTAACTATCAGGAATTATGGGTTACTTACCGAACTACGCACGAAAAATTAAAGCCAGAGATTTACTATTATAATTTTAATGTTGGTGAATATGGAAAATCTGGAGTGGATAAAGAATCTTTATTTGTATCAAGAGTTGAATCATTACTCAGTGCTGAACATTCGGTATGGCCGCCCGCAAAAAAACTAAGCGATGCGGAAAACGAAAAAGAAAATAGTACGTCAAATAATGATAATGAATCAAAAAGCCCTTCCTGAATTTAGTGCTTTGTTAAACAAAAGATTGCAAAACCGAAAAGCCTCTATTATGTTTTCTATTTGATTGTATATAATTTTTTGCACCTGTAGTAAAATATTAATAATGAAAATTAAATTTTACGGAGTTCGTGGTTCGTTGCCGGTTTGCGGAAGGGAGTTTGAACGATATGGAGGCAACACAACGTGCATAAAAATATATCGGGAAAATGCACACAGAATAGCAATCGTTGATGCGGGAACAGGTATTCGTAATTTAGGTAAGGAAATCATAAGCAGTGGCATTTTTCAAAGCATTATAAACATCCTTTTTTCTCATTTTCATTGGGATCATATTCAAGGTCTGCCTTTCTTCGCACCGGCTTACAACAAAGATCAGCGCATTGGAATACTTGCCATGGGCAGAAAGGAAAAAGCTAATAACCTGAAAGAAATATTTTCAATGCAAATGCAAAAGGAATATTTTCCGATTGGTCTTGAAACAATGGGAGCAAGTTTTGAATTTATTACCTACGGCAATAAGGAACAGCTTTATGGAGCTACCGTTATTGCAGCGCCTCAGCATCACTTGTATGAAGGCGGGTCTTATGGTTATCGCGTAGAGGATGATTCAGTAACGCTTGTAATATGTACTGATGTGGAGCACATTAATGGCATAGATTCCAATATTGTGAAACTTGCAAACGAAGCGGATTTGCTAATTCATGATGGACAATATACTGAAGACGAGTATAAAAAATTTAAAGGTTGGGGACACAGCTCATACCTGCATGCAGTTGAAGTTGCAATGAAAGCTAACGTAAAGAAACTTATTATTACTCATCATGATCCTGACCACAATGATGACTTTCTTGACACAATGGAATATGAGTGCCAAAAACTTTTTCCGAATTCTGTATTTGCGAGAGAAGGAATGGAAGTAGCTGTTTGAACATTTTGTCAAATTAAACTGTTCATCAAAATTGTTTATGCAACTTTGCAAATATGCTGATGTTACTCTTTTTTCAACCTCACCAAAAAACCACCATTAGGTGCAAGATGTATTTGTAAATTATCATTAGCAGTAAATGTTTTTTCTTCAATGGTATAATCCATCGCATTTCTATCAGCATTAATTCCGTCTTTACAAATTGTGGCTGTATAATTTCCATCATTCAAAAAATTAAGATTGATATTTACATTTCTTGCTGATGAATCAGTCATGGCACCAATATACCAATCGTTATTTTTTCTTCTTGCAGTAATGATGTAGTTGCCAACTTTTGCGTCAAGAATAATTGTTGTATCCCAACCTGCAGGAATGCTGCCAAGTAATTCCATAAACTTTGGTTCAAGATAACCTTGCGATGGATTGCCTGAAAATATTGGCAACGGATCATCGTACACAACAAACATAGCAAGTTGCTGGCAACGTGTTGTTTGGCTCATTACTTTACCCCAGATTGGTTTGAATTGTTTTGATGTTGCATTATCTAACAAGCCCGGTTCATAATCTAACGGACCTGCAAGCATACGTGTAAACGGGATAATGCAATTGTGCGACGCTGTTACCTTATCACTCCATGCATTGTATTCACTACCTAAAACGCCTTCACGTGTGATGTTGTTTGGGTACGTACGATTAAAACCTTTTGGCGGGTAAGCGCCATGAAACATAATCATCAAATGCGCTTTAGCACATGCTTCTGCAATGCGTTTATAAAAATTAACTGTGGGCTGATCATCACGATCAATAAAATCAGTCATAATAAAATCAACCCCCCATTTTTGAAATTGTTTTAATGCACTGTCAAGTTGTTTGTTTAGCGTCATCGAAAGTGTCCACATGCTTATCTTAATGCCTTGCTGTTTTGCATAAGCCGCAATAGAATCCATGTTTATGTTGGGATTAATATCAAATAAATTTTTAGTGTTGCTCCAGCCTGCATCCATCATAATTCTGTCAAACCCAAAACGCTTGGCAAAATCAATATAATATTTATAAGATGCGGTGTTTACACCTGAACGAAAAGGAACATTAAAAAGATTTATATCAATAATCCATTCATCTGTGCATTTACCGGGATGAATCCAGGAAGCATCTTCAATTTTTGTTGGTGTTGCCAAACGATATACCAAATCATTTGCAGGCAGGTCTTTATCTTCTCTTGCGATGAGCAATACTCGCCATGGAAAATTACGAGTGCCGTTTGTTCTTGCAATAAAGTCGGCACGTTTACTTACCACCATTTCAGGATAATCACCATCAACCATTTTTTCTTCTGAAGGATACGGCGCAAATGCAGATTGCAATGTATTGGATGATTTGCCGCGTAAAAACATGCCGGGATAATCATCGAGATCAGATTCAGTGATCGCAACTTTAATATCGTTCGTTGTATTCACCAAAACAGGATTAAACATATAATCGTTGTTTGATAAACTTTCTAATGCATTGTATGAATATAATTCTTCAAAGCTTGTATGATAAACATCTGCATCGTCACGTTTATGAATTACGGGTGTCCACGCATGTGGACTATTTGAAAAATTAAATTGCGCAATTTCGTTTTGAACAATAATTGAATCTTTAAATGACGTTGCGATGCGATAAGCAACTCCATCATTATATGCTCTGAATATTACAGCAAAATTATTTTTGAAGTTTATAGTAAGCTCATTGTAAACATCAGGAATATTTTTTCTGCTTACCGGAATTTGCGCAACAATAATTTCATTTACACTTTTTGTTTTGTTTGACTTTATTTGAAGATTGCTTGATAATAATATGCCGCTGTTGAGTTGCATATTAATTAAAGATGAATCAAGAATTTTTTCGTCATCAACAAAAACTGAGTATGTTAGTTGGTTGTTGATTTGAACATAAACTTTAATTGTTTTATCAGGCGATAATAATTGTAATGATTGGCTGAAAGATTCTATAGCTATACACGAAATTATTAATAGAAAACATGCTTTCATATGGAAGTGCTTCTTGGGAAGATAATTACATTTCATAAATATGTTTGTTACTTTCTTTGCCTTGTTGCAAAGAAAGTAACAAAAGAAAAATCAAGGACGACATGAACACTCCTTCCGCGCATTCGTCCGCACTAACGCGCCCTCTGCGCTGCATTCTTTACCATTAATTAACTCTTGCTATTTATAGCGAAAATTGGTTTTAATTTTTTCCCTGGTAATCCTTTAATCTACCCAAATCCCGGTTTTGACAATCATGGTTCAGACATTTTGCTTTTTATTGCTGCAAAATTTATTTGCGTAGAAAGCTTTTCGAATTCAGGTTGCTGCATCATACGATTTTCATCGCTAAATCCGTTATCAACAGCTTTTAATAAATCATCTTCTGTTGCTTTCGCGTTATTATTTCTTGCATTAAGAATTGCAGAAAAATACCATGCTTCACTATTGGTTGGGTCATCCATTTTATACAGCGTTACAAAATATTGTGCTGCTTCATTTTGATTATTATTAATAAGATTATTGCTGATAGAATAAAATGCCAGCGATAAATATGCAACCAAACGCTGGTACATTTCACCTTCGGGCGTATTTGCTTTTGCTTTTGTTTGAAGATCTTTTATTGTTGCAGTCCAGTAATTCATATCGCCTTGTTGAAATTGTTGCTGGTATTCTGCTTTTTTACTTTGTTCAATGTTGAATAAATTTTGCTGCTGCTGTTGCTGTTGTTTATACAATGTGTTGTTTGTAACAAACGCATCTTTTTCTTTAAACCAATTTATTTCCTCTGTTAATCCATTAAGCATGTTGATAGAAAGCTTGCACTCTTCATCTGCGCGTATAAGATCATTTGTTTTTATAAAATCATTTAATCTTTTTTTACTGCCTGAAATATAACTGTTGATTAATGAATTATTCTTTGGGATGAGTTTATTATACATTGCATCAAGTTGCAAACCTTCAAATGCGATATTCATTGTTGATGCAGGCGCCCATTCATGCTTGCCGTTAAACAAAATAATGCGGTGTCTTGTTTGAGTTTTATCAAGTTCATTATTCAGAGCAACAAGATCAGTCATATTCATATCACCTTTTCCTGCAATGCCTGTAAAAGAAAAATTGAAATTACCGGCAGATACTTCATCGGGTAAACCTGCGCTGTTTGCAATAACACTTTTTATTTCGTTGTGATGTAAAGCCACGTAGCTTGCTACTTTTGCGCCGCCAGAAAATCCACACGTATAAATTCTGTTTGAATTAAATGTCAACCTGTTCTTTGTATCGGTAAATAAATTGTTCCAGATATTTTCAGTTGTTTGCCAATCGTTACCATTTTTTGAATTATTACTTCCAATCAATATAAAGCCATATTCATCTGCAAGCGATTTATAATTTTTTAAAGGCAAGGCACCATCTGCATGTGGATCAAAAAAATAAATTAATGGCATCGATGACTGCTGAAAGTTTGAAGGGATATAT
>JAICKT010000628.1 GCA_025927795.1 Parafilimonas sp.
AATTTAATAGCAAACTCGCTTCCGTATATAAATATTTTCTTATTAATAAAGACAGGGATTTGATAACGCTGCAAAATGAACTTGAATTTATTGGAAATTATTTTTTCTTGTTACAAGTTCGCCATGATAACAAACTGCACCTCGCAACGGAATTAAATAAAACCGAGGAAGGATCGCTAATGATATTACCTTATGCATTGCAGGTGGCAGTTGAAAATGCAATAAAGCATAATGAATTTACTGATGCAAATCCTTTATACATACGAGTGATCAAAAATGGCGAATACATACTTGTAAAGAATAACAAACTTCCAAAATCTTACTCTGCAAATTCCACAGGTATTGGATTGCGCAATCTCAGTTCCCGCTATAAAATGGTTTGCAACAAAGACATTCTCATTGAAACTAACGATTACGAATACACGATAAAATTACCCATTATAAAATCAAACGCATAACTATGCTTAACGCTATAATTATTGAAGATGAAAAACCTGCAATGGAAGCATTGATAAAAACACTTTCACAGGTGTCAACGCCTGTAAATATTATTGCAAGGCTTAATTCAATTAAAGAAAGTATCGATTATATTTCTACTCAACCAGAAGCAGATATTATTTTTAGTGATGTACAATTGGCAGATGGTTTATCGTTTGATATATTCAGCCACGCGGGTGTTTATATCCCCGTGATATTTATTACCGGCTATGATGAATACATGATGATGGCCTTTGAGAATAATGGTATTGATTACCTGTTAAAACCTGTGGATAAAATGGATCTTGAAAAAGCGCTTTTAAAATATAATAAGCTGCAGGAACATTTTTCTCACGCAAGCGTACAGTTACCAATCGAAAATCTTGAGAAATTCATTAACCACCGTAAAAAAACCAGGCTGCTTGTGAAAAAGGGAATTGAGAATATTGCTTTAAAGCTAGAAGAGGTGGTTTTGATTTATACACAAAATAAGTTAGTGTATGTAATGGATTATAATGCCAAAAAATATATTACCGATAAAACATTAAGCGAACTTGAAAGCGAACTTGATTCAAACGTTTTTTTCAGGGTAAACCGGCAATACATCGTAAATATTAACTACGTTAAAAGCTTCAAATCTTTTGAGAAAGTAAAGCTGCTTCTGGATATTACAATTCCTGATATAAATCATTCTATAGTTGTCAGCCAGGAAACGGCCCCTGCCTTCAGGAAATGGATGCACGACGCATAAACAACTATGCCTAACTAACATGGGTACACTAATTGTTTATTCCACTTTTTGATGATTTGTAATTTTTAAGAATTACAACAATGTATTTTACTATATGTTGTTAACTGTCGGTATTTTTAGAAATTAAACATGCTGAGCCACATAATTATATGGAGTATTGCAATTTTATCAACAGCAGGTGTTATCATACGTCCTTATAATTTACCGGAAGCAATATGGGTTATAGCTGGTTCATTACTTTTATTGATAATGCAGTTGATTTTGCCGCATGAAGCTTTATTAGCGATTAATAAGGGTACAGATGTTTATCTTTTTCTTACCGGCATGATGTTGCTTGCTGAGATCGCAAGGGAAGAAAAACTCTTTGATTGGTTTGCCGCCATTCACCAGTTGCACGGGCCTTCCGCTGCCGTTGTAGAGCACCTGGTTTGGGTCGATTCCCATCTTCGTGTATAGCGACGCCGCGAAATCCTCGGGGGAGTGTACGTTGTCGCAGGCGTAATAGCCGCCCGCGTCGGTCGCCCCGATGACCTGCCCGCGCGG
>JAICKT010000066.1 GCA_025927795.1 Parafilimonas sp.
TTGCTGTTTTTTAATTCAGGCACATCAATAACAAGCGTTCCGCCGTCATTTGACACTTTAAACAAATTCTGCAGGTTATCATCTGCTTCTATTTTTACTGATTCTTTATCGCCCTGTGTTAACACAAGTTCATACAATCCTTCAGCCTTGATTGAATTAAATGAACTGATTGCAACATCTCTTGTAATTATGTTACCACTTGGTTCAATTGTTCCTTTCTGTGCTACTACTAAAAAAGAACAAAACAAGAAAAGCAGTGAAGACATTATTCGTTTCATATAAGATTATTTATTTTGAAAAAATGTGTGCTATGAATATTAATATGCTGTTGTTTAAAATTAAGTTCTCAATCCGTCATGTCGAGGAACGAGACATCTCATGAATTTGAAGCTCCAGGAGATTTTCTCCTTCGTCGAAATGACGACTCAACTATATTTTTAAATGACTTTAATAGCATAACAAGTAAATATTATTTAGTTGTTTTTTATTTCTTTTCATAAGAATATTTTACTAATCAAAACTTACATTAATCTTTCCACCTGTTGAACGTACCTTAACCAATGTGCCGCCTCCGTTTAGTTTACCTTCTATAGATTTTTCTTCCACTGAGCCACTGAAATTTTTCATTTCCATATTAATTTTATTTGCAGCTAAATCAAGATCGAAACCTTTACCTGATGGTAATTGTAAACTAATACTGCCACCTGAATTTCTAAGGTTAACGGATTTTGTTGCGTCTTTAATAAATGCCTCAATTCCGCCGCCACTTGTTTCTGCTTCGACACTGCAATACAGATTATTCAGTTTGATACTGCCTCCCGAGGTGTTTGTTGTAAGGTTACTTTTTATATTATCTGCATCAATACTGCCGCCACTTGTTTCAGCATCAATTGTTCCATCAAGATTATTTAAGGTTAATGAGCCGCCTGATGTTTTCAGCTTCATGTTTCCTGTGCATTCTTTTGCATCAATACTTCCGCCGCTTGTAACAAGATCAATATCGTTTGAAGAATTATTTATGTGAATGCTTCCACCAGAACCTCTGCCTTTCATTTTACCTTTTACATTATCAACCGATATACTGCCTCCGCTTGTTGTAAAATTTTGTTCGCCGTTTAGATTTGAAAGTGAAATACTGCCACCACTTGTTTCAAGATCAGTTGTAACATTTACAGGCAAGTAAGCTTTGAAAGAAACGTTCACAGATTTTTTCCAGTTCATATTTATTCTATTCTTCTGCTTAACTGATGCAATAAGTTTGTTGTTATCTACAGAAATATCCATAGTATAATATTCATCAAGACGTTGCTTTAATTCATCCTTTGAAAGATTTTCGTTGTTGTTTGCAGTTACAAAAACTTCAAGCCTCGCTTCAGATGCATTTACACCCATTACACTAATGCTGCCACCGGAAGCATTAATTTTTGCGCTGTTAATAGATTCTGCTGATAAAGATTTTACGAGATAAGGTTGCTTATCAGATTGTGCTTTTGCTGCAATGCTGCAACAAATTATCATAAGAAAAAGAAAGGATGATTTCATGATTTACATTTTATATTGATGACATATTTGATTAAGTTTTATTCCGTTCTCAAACTTTTCACCGGGTTTGCCAACGCCGCTTTTATTGCACGATGCGCAACTGTTATCCATGCAATAACAATAGAACTGATAATTGCGAGGATAAATATGGAAGCACTCAATGGAATTCTATATGTATAATTCTGCAGCCATTGATGCATGATATAATATGCTATTGGCGCAGATATTACAAATGCAATAATGATGAGTATGGTAAATTCTTTAGACAATAAATAAATGATGTTGCGTGCAGATGCGCCAAGCACTTTGCGAATGCCTACTTCTTTTGTGCGCTGTACCGCCATAAAAGAAACAAGTCCATATAAACCAAGACAACTAATAAAAATGGCGATGCCTGCAAATATTTTATACAACTGAGAAAGCTGATCTTCCTGCTTATAAAAATTTGCTATGGTTTGATCTAAAAATTTATAGTCATACACATAATCGGGAAACTGACTTGTCCATAATTTTTCAACATAAGGCAATACTGATTTTTCTGCACCCGGTTTTATTTTTATGTTGATGGTTTGATAAAAAAGTTTCCATGCACTTAACACAACAGGCGCTAAAGGTTTGCTTAAAGAATAAATATTGAAATCTTTTACTACGCCAACAATATTTCCAACTCTTGTGCCGTCCCAAAAATTTAATTGTTTACCAAGAGCCTCTTTCGGGTTTGTAATACCTAATTTTTTCAGCAGCGTTTCGTTCACTACAAACTCCGGAACTGAATCGTTTGCATAATAGCTTCTGCCCGCAATAAACTGAAGATTGTATGTTTTGAAATAATCAGTATCAGCCCATTTTAAGTTGGCATTAAAGTCTGTGCTTTTAGTTGAATGATTATATTTAAAATCACTGTTCCAGCCACCATTTGAAGAAGGAGCACGGTAACTAAAACTTACATTATCTATGTTAGGATTGGCAAGCAATTGACTGCGTATATAATCAATTTTTGTTCGGCTGATGCTGTCGGTGGGAACAGCAACAGTAATAATATTCACTTTATCAAAACCAAGTGATGCATTTCTAAAAAAATTCATTTGACTAACTACCACAAACATGCCGATGATTAAAACCTGTGCTATCATAAATTGTAAGACAACAAGTGTTCTTCTTAAAGAAATGCCGCCAACCATTTTAGCAGTTATTTTACTTTTTAAAGCAGTAATGGGATTAAATCCTGATAAAATAATTGCAGGATAAATACCTGATAAAAGTGTAACAATAATTCCTGTTGCAATAACAAAAAATATTATTGAAGGATTTGCAATAACACTCATTGTCATTTGCACGTTAAGCAGCTTGTTTAATGATGGCAAAGTAAAGGCTGCAATGCCAATAGCAAGTATTAATGCAATAAAAACGATGAGCGCAGTTTCACCTAAAAACTGCATAGCAAGTTGTTTGCGGTTGCTTCCTAAAACTTTTCTTACACCAACTTCTTTCGAACGATTAACTGCCTGTGCTGTTGCGAGATTTATAAAGTTTACACAGGCAATCACTATAAGAAAAATTCCTATCAGAGATAATACTTTTATAAGCAAATGACTGAACGTATGCCCGCTAAAATTTTCAAACCTGTCATCGTAGTGAATTTCAGAAAAAGGCTGCGTAATAAAAACATCATTTGCATATTCTGCAGGTTTATGTTTTTTAGCGAATGCTTTCAGTTCATCATTAAATTTATTTACAGAAAAATTTGCAGGTAATTCAACGAACGTATAATTCTCACTATAGGTGCTTACCCAATCGTTTAAATTGCTTTTTATGTTGGTGTTTTCAAGAGCAGCATAAGAAACCACCACATCTAAAGGAAAATCTGAATTATGCGGAATATTTTTTAAAATTCCTCTTACTGTAAACAGCGTTTTGTTTTGATATTTGATGGTTTTACCAAGCGATGTTTTCCAGTTGCCAAAATATTTTTCTGCTGTGGCTTGTGTAAGCACTGCACTATTTGGATTGTTCAATGCAGCTTTTGCATTGCCGGCAATAAATGGAAAATTAAACATGCTGAAGAACTGTGGCTCCGCGAAATAAAAATTGTCTTCCTGTAATTTTTTCTCTTGTGTTGTTCCATCTTCAACAGCTATTTCTCCGCTTTGTTGAAAAATGGCAGCCACTTGTTTTATCTGCGGAAAATCTACACGCAAGCCTGTTGCAGCAGGAAACGGAACACCTGAAGAATAACCCACATCACCTTCGTTATGAAATTCTGTAACTACGCGATAAATACTATTTTTCTTTGGATGAAAATTATCGAAGCTGCTTTCAAATTGCACCACTAAAAAAATAAGCAGGCAGGCTGCAATGCCAACAGACAAACCAAGTGTATTAATGAGCGCATAACTTTTGTTGCGCTTAAAATTTCTGATGGCGGTTTTGAAATAATTTTTAAACATAAAGCGGCTTTTAAGTTTTGAGTTCATGGCTGCAATTTCCGGTGCACCAGCTAATTGTCTCAACGCTTATGCCAAGGCGGAAAGCCTTGCTGCACAAAGCTTTTAGGATGATTGTTTAAAAAAAGTGTTCGGAAATGAACACCAGTTGTACGAGAATGTTCGGAGAATTAGTATATTCTCAAATTGTTATTGGAAACAGGTATTTAAATTATTACACTGTTCATTCAATATACTTTATTGCCACCCAATAGAATTAAATGACCGTTATGTAAAATCAATGCTGCACAGAGGCAGTATCTTTATACTTTAATTTAAAACATGAAAAGTATATTTTTTTCTTTAGTGATGCTCTGCTGTATTTATACTTCAGCACAGAATAAAAATTTAATTCCTGCACAGATTAATCTTCCTAACGGGTGGAGTTTAACGCCGGTTGGTAAAAGTTTACCATTGGGTGATTTGCCTTTGAATATTGCTGTATCATCAACCAAAAAATATATTGCTGTTACCAATAATGGGCAAAGCACACAAAGCATACAGTTGATTGATGTGCAGCATGAAAAAATTTTAGATAGTATTGAAATTGCAAAGTCGTGGCTAGGTCTAAAATTCAGTGCAGATGAAAAATATCTTTATGCTTCCGGTGGTAATGATAACCGTATTTTACAATATGCTATCATTAATAAAAAACTGCATTTAAAAGACAGTTTTATTTTGGGTAAACCATGGCCCGTAAAAATCTCTCCTGCCGGATTTGATGTTGATGATGCAAATCAAATAATATATGTTGTTACAAAAGAAAACAACAGCCTGTATGTTTTTGATATGAAAACAAAAAAAGTAATTCAGAAAGATACATTGGATGCTGAAGCATATACCTGTTTATTATCGCCCGATAAAAAAGAATTATACATTTCTGTTTGGGGTGGTGATAAAGTAAAAATATTCAACACGGTTACAAAAAAATTTACAGGCAGTATTGCGGTTGGCGATAATCCAAACGATATATGCCTATCAAAAAATGGTCAGCATTTATATGTTGCAAATGCAAATGATAACAGTGTTTCTGTAATCAATGTTCAACAAAGAAAAGTAATGGAAACATTAAATGCGGCCTTATATCCTGATTCACGGGAAGGCTCAACAACTAACAGTGTAGCTTTAAGTGAAGATGAGAAAACTTTATACATCGCCAATGCGGATAATAATTGTCTTGCGGTTTTTGATGTAAGTAATTTCGGCAGCAGCAAATCAAAAGGTTTTATCCCGGTGGGCTGGTATCCAACCTGTGTAAGAGTTATAAACAATAAAATTTATGTAGCTAACGGTAAAGGTTTTACTTCAATGGCGAACGCTGCCTTCGATCCATTTCATACAAATTCAACATTAGGTTATCAAACAGGTGATAATGATAAATGGTATATCGGCGGATTATTTAAAGGAACATTAAGTATTATTAACACGCCGGATGAAGAACAATTAAGCGCTTACTCACAACAGGTATATAAGAATACGCCGTATAATAAAAACAAAGAACTTGAATCGGCAGGAGAGAAGAGCAACCCGGTACCTGAAAAGATAGGTGATAGTTCGCCAATTAAATATGTGTTTTATATCATTAAAGAAAACAGAACGTATGACCAGGTGTTAGGTGATATGCCCGAAGGAAACGGTGATAAGAACCTCTGTTTGTTCGGAGAAAAAATTACACCCAACGAACATGCACTTGCAAGAGAGTTTGTGGTGCTTGATAATTTTTATGTGAATGCAGAAGTAAGCGCAGACGGACATAACTGGAGCATGGGTGGTTATGCAGATGATTATCTTGAGAAAACATGGCCTACAGGTTATGGTGACCGCGGCGGCAGTTATGACGGAGAAGGTAACCGCGCTATTGCAAATAATAAAGTTGGATTTATATGGGATGACTGCGCAAGAAATAATGTAAGTTTTCGAACATACGGCGAATTTGCTGATGATTATAAACCCAATATTCCTGTTTTAAAAAATCATGTAAGCAAGCGTTTTACAGGATGGGATTTGCGTGTGAGAGATACGACGCGTTTTAATCAATGGAAAAAAGATTTTGATTCACTTGTTGCTATAAATGCATTACCTCAATTTAATTCATTACGCTTTCCTAACGATCATACAATGGGATTAAATAAGAACAGTTACACGCCTTATTCTTATGCTGCCGATAATGATTATGCAGTAGGCATGTTTATAGATTATTTAAGTAAAAGCTCTGTATGGAAACAAAGCGTTGTTTTTATTTTAGAAGATGATGCGCAGGATGGCCCTGATCATGTTGATGCACATAGAAGCACTGTTTATGTTGCAGGTGGTTTAGTAAAAAGGCATTATGTTGATCACACCATGTATTCAACAACTTCTGTATTGCGAACAATTGAATTAATATTAGGAATGGAACCTATGAGCCAGTATGATGCTGCTGCACCTTCTATGTGGCGGTGCTTTCAATCAACACCAGATCTTACGCCCTATAATGTAAAACCATTGCAGGTTGATCTTAATGAAAGAAATACTGCAGAAAATACATGGCAGCGAAAAAGCGAAGGCTTTGATTTTTCAAAAGAAGATCGCATACCGGATCGTGCTTTTACAGAAGTAATATGGAAAGCCGTAAAAGGTGCAGATGCAATTGTACCCGCTCCTAAACGTGCTGCGTTTGTTAAGCAAAGCGAAAAGAAGGATGATAATGATTAGCCTCTGCTAAAATCTTCTCGAAGAGAGGACTTTTTGGACGCTCAAAATTTTAATTTATTTCGGTTTAATCGAGTTGTTATAAGCCTCCCCTTTAAGGGAGATTTGGTGGGTTTTCATTCCGTTCTCAAACTCTTCACCGGATTTGCCAGTGCTGCTTTTATTGATTGAATACAAATCAATAAAGCTGTTATCAATCCTAAACAAACAATTGAAATAATAAACGGTGATGCATCAATGTTAATCCTGTATGCATAATTCTGTAGCCAGTTATGCATAATAATGTATGCAAGCGGGCAAGCAATTATTCCACCAATTAAAATCACTAACAAAAATTCTTTTATAAATAATGTAATAATTCCTGCAACAGATGAACCTAACACTTTTCTTATTCCAATTTCTTTTGTGCGTTTTTGAATGCTTAATGAAATCAATCCGGTCACACCCAGTAATACAAT
This sequence comes from Parafilimonas sp., assembly GCA_025927795.1. Taxonomy (GTDB): domain Bacteria; phylum Bacteroidota; class Bacteroidia; order Chitinophagales; family Chitinophagaceae; genus Parafilimonas. The sequence goes on from JAICKT010000066.1 coordinate 7,175, forward strand.
AATTAACGCAAGCATAGTGGCGGTGTAAGATGCCTTCTTTAACTGAAGCTCCGTTTTGTAAAGGTTTGCGAGTGTATCATCCATAAATTTATATTCGAATGGTGCACCCGGCATTAATGCGTTCCACTTTTTTTGCAGCGCATTTATAGTTGCAGGAATATTTCCCGGGTTTAATTTAAAAGATAAGTAACGATAAATTGTTGCAAACTGTACATTGAAAAAAATAATTGGCGCAATTTTTTGCTGCATTGAACCAAAATGAAAATCATTTGTAACGCCTTGCACTGTATAAATTGTCGGGTCATTCGGTACTCTTATTTGTTGACCAATTGCATCTGTTACATTCTTCCAGCCCAGTGCATGTGCTGCAGTTTCATTTAAAATCACTTTACCAGAATCAAGTGCATGACCTTCAAAAAAAGAACCTGCTTTTAAAGGTATCGTGTAAACATGTAAATAATTTTCGTCGGTAGTTAAAGCCTGTGCCACTACAGCCTGTGTTGAATCTGAACCAAACTTATAAACAGCAGCATTGCCGCTGTTATTTCCATCAGGTACTTCAAAAGAAAGCGATATATTTTTTACATTGGAAACTGATGAAAATTGGTTACGGATATTTTCCATTTTATTAACGCCTTGTTGTGTCCAATCACGCGGTACCTGTGCGGATAAAATAAAATTTTTATTGTATCCAAGATTATCGCTGAGAAATAAATCGGTTTGTTTTGAAATGATGATAGCACCGGTAAACGCAATGGCTGCAGTACTAAACTGAAACGCGATTAAAGATTTTCTCAACAACACATTTTCATTAACCTTGATTTTCCCTTTTAATGATTCAACAGATTTTAATGATGATAAAACAAAAGCAGGATAAATGCCTGCAATAATTCCAAGCAACACAATAAACAAAAATGGAAGTGCTATAAAATAAGCAGGAAAATTATTAAGTGAAGGAATTTCTGTGCCTAATATACTGCTGAATAAACTCCTGGTTGAAGCATACATTATAAAAGCAAGCACTGTTGCAAAAAATACAATGATAATTGACTCGGTTAAAAATTGTATGATTAATTGTTTCTTTAAACCACCTAACACTTTTCTTATTCCAATTTCACGCATTCTTGCAGCAGAGCGGCTTACAGACATGTTAATGAAATTGATAACTGCCATTGCAAGAATAAATAATGCAATTACAGACAATGCATATATCATTTTTTGTACAAGACCATTGTTGGCAGATAAATAAAATTCTTTTAACGGAACCAGATATGGCGTTAAATCTGCGGCAACTTGCGGAGGCGTATTTTGTTTTTCTAAATAAGCAATTGGTTTTTCAAGCTCTTTTGGCGTAACACCTTTTTGCAGCTCAATATAATTTGCAATGAAAGCATTTTGCCAGCTCATATTTCTTCCAAAAAAATCCAGATTATCTGTTGATACATAAAAATCTCCCGGATAATTATCAATGAGCGATGTAATTGAATTTTTTTGTGTTGGATTTAATACACCTGTAATAAGAAAATCATGTTTTGAACCGGAGAAACTTTCAATGGTGATAGTTTGTCCAACAACATCGGTTCTGCCAAAATATTTTATGGCTTTGTTTTTTGTAATTACAACTGTGAAAGGATTTTTTAAAGCCGTTTGTGCATTGCCATGCAACAATGTAAATCCAAACATATTGAGCAATGTACTGTCGCCCACCTGTAGATTTTCACGAAAGCTTTTATCACCTTTTGATACATTAGAAGTAATGCCATCGTACCTGTAATAATTAGCAACCAGGTTTGGGTAATTATCTTTTAATGCCTTAGCAAGGGGGCCTAATGTTGCCATTGGAAAACCTTCGTTTGGATCTTTCCATTTGCTTTGAATAATATATTGCCTGTCTGCATTTTTTAAATTCTTGTTTACCTGCAACTGGTTCCATACGTAAGCGCCAATTAATAATGTAAATGCAATGCCGGTTGATAAACCAATAATATTTATAGCAGAATAAAAACGGCTTTTAACTATGTTGCGCCATGCTATTTTAAAATAATTCTTAAGCATGTTTTAATTATGAATGATAGTTTAAATTTATTCATCATTTATAATTCATCATTTTTTATTCCGTTCTTAAACTCTTTACAGGATTTGCAGCCGCCGCTTTAATAGTTTGAAAGCTTAATGTAATCAATGCGATAACAATCATTATTGCTCCTCCCGACAAAAATATCCACCAGCTTATGTTTGTACGAAATGCAAAATTTTGCAACCATTTATTCATACCAATCCATGCAAGCGGCGCCGCGATTACAAATGCAAACAATACAAGCAGGATGAAATCTTTTGAAATAAGTGAAACGATTTGTGATACAGATGCGCCCAGCACTTTACGCACGCCAATTTCTTTTGTGCGTTGTGTGGTTGTATAAATAACCAAACCCAATAAACCAAGACAACTAATAAAAATGGCAAGTGCTGTTGACCATTTTAACAGGCTGTCAATATTTTGTTCAGCCGTATAATATTTAGCAATGTCTTCATCAAAAAATTTGTAATTAAAATCGTCTTCAGGATAAACTTCTTTAAAAGCTTTTTCTATTTTACTGATAGTAGTTTTCCATGCAGTGCCATCTTCATTTTGCGGTTGCAAAGAAATGCTGAAATTTTTTTCAATATTATTCCAGCTTGCTATCACCAATGGTTTTACAGGCTCGTGCAAAGATTTTTGAATAAAATCTGATACAACACCTGCTATTGGTATTTGCTTACCACTCCATTCAATATATTTTCCTATTGCCTGCTCCGGTTTTTGAAAACCAAGAATATGCGCATAGGTTTCATTTATCAGGTATGATGTTACAGTATCTGTTGTTATAATATTTTTCCCAGCCAGCAATTTTAACCCGTACAATTTTATGTAATTACTATCGCCATATTTCTCTTGCACATCCGATTCAATTTCTTTTTTGCCGTCTTTATATTTCATAGTGCCGCTCCATGTACTGCCTGATGATGGTGCGTTGTTACACAAGCTAACCATTGCAATTCCCGGTATTGATTTAAGCTTATCCATCAATACAGATTTATGATTACGCACCGTGTCGTAATAATTGGTGTTGAAATAAAGAATGGCATCTTTTTTAAAACCCATATCCTTGTTAAGCGAAAAATTTATTTGTTTGCTTACGAGAATAGTTGCCATAATAAATACCTGCGCAATTACAAACTGTGATATGGTTAATGATTTGCGCAGCCATACTTTACGTGTTTTACCTGTACCGGCATAAGCCTGGTTTTTTAAAACAAGTACGGGTTTATATCCTGAAAGTATAAGCGCAGGATAAAAACCGGAAAGCAGTGTTACAACAATCATTAATGCAACAAGAAATAAAAAAATATCAGGCTGCTCAGTTAAATTGAAATGCAAACCTTCGGGAATAAACCCTGCAAAAGCTTTTAATATTAAAGGCGTGAGTATAACCGATAATACAGTTGCAAGAAATGTAAGTAAAAATGTTTCTGAAAGAAATTGAACAATGAGTTGCTTTTTTGAACTGCCCATTGTTTTTCGAATGCCTATTTCTTTTGCCCGCTGTGATGCATGTGCTGTGGTAAGATTGATAAAATTGATGCAACCTAATATCAGCAAAAATGCTGCTACAGCAAGCAAGCCATAGAGTGTTGGCTTATTGCCGCTTGGTAAATCATAAGCACCATAATCAGTATTAAAATGCAAGTCACTTAATGGTTGCAGCGTGTGCCATGTTTTACTGTGGTCGTCCGGGTTTTGTTTAGCATATTTTTTATAGAGCCGTGCAATTTGCTTTTCAATTTGTGCAGCGCTTGTGCCAGCAGAAAGTTTTACAAACAATTGCTGGGCGCCGTTTGTACTGGTCCAGTCGTTCCAGTTATCAGGTTTTAAAGACGTTTGTTCCAGTGTAGCATAAGCCATAAATGTTTTAAAAGTAAAGTCAGTATTTTCTTTTATATCTTTTACAACTCCGGTAATTGTTGCTCTTATCGAATCATTAAAAAATATTTCTTTACCCACAACCTGTGTTGCACTCAAATCTGGAAAATAAAGTTTTGCATTTGATTCTGTAAGTACTATTTGATATGGATTGCGCAAAGAAGTTTTAGGTGAACCGGCTATCCATGTATAAGAAACTAAATTGAAGTAATTACTGTCTGCAAAAACTATAGATAGCTGATGCTTAAAAATCTTCGGCTCTTTTTTATTATCCGGCACGCTAATCTTTGCATCATCATTCCATGTGCGAAAAGGAATAACCGCATCAAGACCTGCAATTTCTTTTTTTACTGCCGCAGCCATAGGATCTGCAACGCCGGAGTTACGATACACTTCACCCGAAAAACTAAAGTTGGATACAACTCTGTAAATACGGTTATTATCTTTTTCAAATTTGTCGAAATTGAAATGATAATTAACGAGCATGTATATAACCAACGATGCACTAATACCAATGGCAAGACCGAGCACATTAATGCTGCTAAACACTTTATTTTTCCAGAGTGTTCTGATAGCAATGGTGAAATAATTTTTAAGCACGATTTATATGATTTAACTGAATTTTTATTCACTATTCACCATTCACTATTCCCTTTTTTATTCCGTTCTCAAACTTTTTATCGGATTTACCATTGCAGCTTTTATGGCTTGAAAACTCACCGTAACAAATGCTATTAAAACGCAAATCAAACCGGCTGCAGCTATTATCCGCCAACTCACATTAATACGATACGCATAATCCTGCAGCCATTTATTCATCAGCAAATAAGCAACAGGCGAACCAATAAATATTGCAATAATTACAGGCTGTAAAAAATCTTTTGAAATAAGTTTTGTGATAATAGCTGTACTTGCCCCCAACACTTTACGAATTCCTATTTCTTTTGTGCGCACTTCAGTTGTAAAAATTACTAAGCCAAACAAACCAAGACATGCAAGAAAAACCGTCAGGCAACTGAAGAAGAAAAATAATTGCTGCGTTTTTTGTTCAGCTTTGTATTGATTAGTTAAAGCATCGGAAACCCATTCGTAGTCGAGTGTTTGCAAAGGATAATAAGTGCTCCATAATTTATTCAGCGAATGAATTACCTGTGCTTCTGCACCATGTTTTACACGAATCAACATGCTTCCATATTTTATATCATTATCACCTGTAATAACGCAAGGCTGCATTACCGTTTTTAAAGACTCATTATGGAAATCACTTACGATGCCAACAGGCATGCCGGGTATTTTTTCAGTTGCCTGGTTAAAGCCTTTAGGATATATTTTTTTTGCAGCATAAGCAGAAAGCAATTCTGATTGATGCGCCTGAGCATCGGCTAATTTATCAGAACCATTCTTCTTTAAAAAATCCTGCGGACTTAAAACATCTGCTGCATACTCATCACTCAATAATCTTCCTTGTTGCAAATGCAACTTTAATGTTGGCACAAAATCAATATCGCCATTAATAAACCATACATTTATTTTTTCATTTTTATTATTTGGATTATCAACTTTCATTGACATAGAACCACCGCCAGAGCCGGGAGACCATCTTGCAATACTTGCGTTTTCAACGCCGGATAAATTTTTAATTGCCTGTTTAAAAGCATCGCGATTATCACCCCAATACGTATAATTTATTTGCAGCAAATTATTTTTATCATAGCCAACATCTGTATGATTTAAAAAAAATAATTGCTGCTTTACAACAATCGTTGCAATAAGAATTATAATTGATATGGAGAACTGTAAAACCACCAGGCTTTTTCTAAGCCAGTTACTGCTGTTGGGTGCAGTGGTTAAATTTCCTTTTAATGCATTTGCTGTTTTTGTTTTTGCTAAAACCATCGCCGGATAAATACCTGTAAACAAACACACCAGCAATAAAACAATAAATGCAATACTTAATAATTGTATATTCTGAATTAAGCTTACAGTAAGATTATGACCGAGATAAATTTCAACGGGCTTTATAAATAGTTGATAAAAAATTAAAGCAATTATGAAAGAGGCTATAAAAAAAATAAGCGATTCAAATAAAAATTGCGCGACAAGCTGATATCTGTTAGCACCTAATACTTTTCTAACGCTGGTTTCTGCAATACGTTTTAAAGCTCTTGCAGTAGTTAGATTTATAAAATTAAAACAGGCAATCAACAACAGCACAATTGCGATACCTGAAAAAATGTAAACATTGCGAACGCTGCCGATTACAGGCTGATAACCTTTTGCAAAATCAGAATGGAGATAAATATTTTTTAGCGGTTGAAAGCTGCTGCTTTGGTATGCATTACTATCAACAACACCTTTATACCATTTATTTACTATGGTTGAAAGTTTTTTTGTATCTGTTCCTGGCTGCAGTAAAAGATATGAAGCGTACATCATGCCGACACCATATTCGGAGAGTACATTTTTATCTGCATTAAAAGATTTTAATACAATCGCATCAGCACGCAAATGAGAATTGTATGGAATACCTTTTACAATGCCTGTTACAATATATTGTGTTGAATCAATGCTGCCGGTAGTAAGAATACTTTGAATTGTTTTACCAATTGGATTTTCATTGGGAAAATATTTATCAGCTATTTTTTTTGTAATAATAACGCTGCTGTAACCGTTTTTGCCTGTGAGCGCTGAGTTCTGCAAAAAAGAAAAATCAAAAAGATTTAAGAATGATGGTTCAGTATTAATGCAATTAATTGAAACTTTATTTTGGTTCTGTATGTTGAAATATTTTTCACCAATTGAAAGCCTGCAATAATTTTTTACTTCCGGAAAATTTTTTTGCAGTGAAGGAGCCAAGCCCGATAATGCAACAGGAATAGATTGATGCGTATCATTATCGGTTGTAATAATCCTGTAAATATTATCACCATTTTTCCAATCTTTATCATAAGAAATATCATCCAATACTACATTGGCAACAAGAAGGCACCCGGCAATACCAACCGATAAGCCAATAATATTAATCAGCGAATAAACTTTATTTCTAAACAGGTTTCGTATTGCGATTTTGAAATAATTTCTGACCACGATTTATATGATTTAATCTGATTAACCTGATTTTTTATTCACCATTACCCATTCACTTTTATTCCGCTCTTAAACTCTTCACCGGATTTGCAATTGCTGCTTTGATTGCTTTAATGCTTACTGTTATTAATGCAATTAATATTGCTGTGCCGCCGGTTAAAAAAAACATCCACCATTCAATATTAATGCGGTATGCAAA
>JAICKT010000024.1 GCA_025927795.1 Parafilimonas sp.
AATGGCGTTCTGCGCATGATGAATGGCAATAAGAAATGATAAGTGAAATGTTTAAGAAATGTTAGTGTATCATTTCAAAACAAATTCGTTCGATAGCGTACAGTTATTAGCAGTAAAGTAAAATGCAGGGAAAAACACAAAAGAAAAAGCCACTCTTTGAAAAGAGCGGCTCCGTTTTACTCAAACGTTCACCACCAACAGTTTTAATGACCAACGCGCAAATATTCTTTTAGAATTTCTGTTTGCGGGTTTTCAAATATTTGTTCTGCAGGGCCGTTTTCAACAATTTCTCCATAATACATAAATACCACATTATCGGCTAAGCGTTTTGCCTGGCGTAAAATATGTGTAACCAATATGATTGTATAATCTGATTTCAGCTTCATAAATTCTTCTTCAATTACTCTTGAAGAAATCGGGTCGAGTGCAGAAGAAGGTTCATCTGCAAGAATTATTTCAGGCTGCACTGCCAAACCTCTCGCTAAACATAAACGTTGTTGTTGCCCGATAGATAATCTTTGTGCAGATGTTTTTAAACGGTCTTTTACTTCCTGCCAAAGCGCTACTTCTTTTAAATGCTTTTCTACTTTTTCGCTGATGATTTTTTTATTGCGGATGCCTTTCAATTTTAAACCATAAGCAATGTTATCATAAATGCTCATGGGTAAAGGAAATGGGCGTTGCAACAGCAAACCCATCTTTTGGCGGATAGCTGTAATATCTTTATTGGAGTCTAAAATATCTTCCCCATCAATACAAATTTTCCCGCTAAGTTTTAAATCAGGATACAAATCTGTTAAACGATTTAAACATTTTAATAAAGTTGTTTTACCGCAGCCTGAAGGACCAAGCAAAACAGTTATTTTATTTTTAGGAAATATGGTAGAAACATTCTTAAGAATTATTGAACCTTTACTGCTTACGGTAAGATTTTTAGTTTCTACAATAGGTACTTCAATAGCATGCGCTTCAATTCTAACGGTTGTTGGCTGCTGAATAATTTCTGTTGTTGGCATAACAATTAATTTTTATTGGATTATTTTTTTCTTGTTTTTAGTAAGCGTGCTGATATGCTTATCACAAGAACAATGAGTGTTAATATAACTGCCGCAGCATATGCACGATTTTGTACTTCTTCTATTGGTGAGCTTAATTGAAAAAATATCGCAAGTGGTAATGTTGCTGTTGGCTCACCAAAACTATGCGGCACATAATCCGTATAACCTGCAGTAAACAGAACAGAAGCTGCATCGCCAATGCCTCTGCCAAATGCAAGTAAGATTGCTGTTGCAAAACCAGGTAATGCTTCACGAAAAAATATTTTATATGCAGTTTCAGTTTTTGTTGAACCTAATGCATAAGATGCTTCCTGCAAACCAATCGGGATTGTTTTTAAAACTTCATCCATGGCACGAATCATAATTGGCGTTATCATCGCAGCAACAGTAACTATTCCGGCACCTAAAGAATTTTTGTATCCTAAATACATTAATAATGTAAATCCAAATGCACCGTAAACAATTGATGGAACACCCCATAACACATCAAGAAAGAAACGAACACCAATCAGAAAACGCTGGTATCTTATTAAATAAATATTCATGAATAATGCAACCGGCAAACTAATTACAAATGCAAGTATGGTTGAACAAACAGCAAGATAAAATGAACCCGCAATTGCATTCAAAAGCCCGCCTTCTTTACCAAAATAAAATCCGCCCTTTGGTTCCTGAGATATCATTTGCCATGAAAGTGATGGAACTCCTTTTTGTGCAATTGTCCAGATTATTTGCACGAGTGCAAAAACAATAATTGCAGTAAACAAAAATGATAATCCATAAAAAAAATTTTCTTCAACTTTTCTTCGCAATGTCATATTAGTTCAGATTTATAAATGATGTAACGGAAAATAACATTGATGATGATGATGATTCCAAACAACAACAATGCAGCAAACATGAGTGCTGAATCATACGAAGGAATGCTCATCATCTCGCCGTAATTATTCGCTATTAAACCGGGCAGCGAATAACCGGAATCAAAAACAGAATGCGGTATTTGCACTACGTTGCCAATCACCATTAACACCGCAATTGTTTCACCGAGTGCTTTGGAGAAACCCAAACCAAAAGCAGATAAAATACCTGAAGAGCCTTTTCTTAAAAACACATGTTTAATAGTTTCCCATTTTGTTGCACCGAGTGAAAGTGAAGCTTCACCTAATTCAAGTGGTATTTGCCTAAACACTTCCAGCAGCATATTTAAAATGTATGGAATGCTCATTACTGATAAAACAATCGCACCGGCAAGCAAACTATACCCAAGTGAATCTGCGTGAAACATAGGTGCAATTTTATCACCCACCAGCGGCACTACAACCAATAAACCCCACACACCATACACAACAGAAGGAATGCCTGCAAGAATATCAATTACAGGACGCATAAATTTTAAAACCCACTTCGGTGCATACTGTGTAAGATAAATGCTTGATAAAAGGCAAAGCGGCATTGAAATAATTAATGCCAATACGGTTACCCAAACAGAACTTATGATAAAAGGCCAAAAACCAAATTGTCCATCTGATGGATACCAGTCTTCTGAAAAAATTAGTGTGCTTAATTTATGCGTGCTTAAAAGACCCGTGGATTTAAAAACCAAACCGGCACCAATTGCAAGCGGTAACAAAAGGCAAAATATTAAACAGCTTAACATCCATTTGGAGGAAACGTTGTCAATTAATCTTCTTGATAAAACCATGATGATACATTGATGGTTGGTAAATGTTTTATAAACCTAACAGGTCTCAAAAACCTGTTAGGTTTTTGCCCCGTTGTTTTTATTTTGAAACTTTTTTAAGTTGATCTGATAAAACATTTTTTGGAAGTGGAACATAGCCAGCAACATTTACAAACTTTTGTCCATCTGCTAAAACCCATTTGAAAAAATCAACCACTTCTTTTTTCTGCGGTTTGCCTTTTGTAAGAAAATATAAATTTCTTGCAGGAGGTGAAGGATAATTACCATCATTCACTGCTTTCAAAAAAATGCGCAGGTTACCATAAAAATTTTCGTTCGCATCAATCTGACCATTTCCATTTACATCAATTGGAACTACTTCTATGCCCGGCAATTTTTTTCCTGTTTTCGGATCAAACACAAACAATGTGTTGTTATAACCAATGCCGTTTATATCTTTTCTTACCGCATCAGCAACTCCCGGATCACCTGAAACACCAACACCTTTTATATTCTCTTGTTTCTTACCAAAAAAAGAAGCCCATGCATCTGCAGCGCCAGCGGCATCTGCGCGTGTATAAACATTAATTCTTTTAGAACCTTTTGTTCCTAATAATTCATCCCATGTAGTAATACTTCTGTCAACAAAAATTGAATTGAACTCAGCTTTTTTTACACCTCGTATTTGTAATTGTTTGATGTAAGGATTTTTTGCATTAACTGTTGGTAACACAGCATCTTTGCAAAGCGCAATCCACCAAACACCTTTTGCTTTTTCAGCATCGGTTAATTCACGCGAAAACATGCCCACATCAACAGCGCCGCCAAGGCAATCTGTTAAGCCTTTGCCTGCGCCGCCAGCCTGTATATCAAATCTTATTTCAGGATGAACTTTATTGTATTCTGCAGCCCATGTTTGTACTAAAGGATATAAAGCAAATGCACCTGAAAAAGAAATAGAAATAACTTTTGGTGATGATGGCGCGTTGGCAGGAACGCCATTAAAATTTATAATGAATGCCAGTATTGCAACAGATATTACGGATAATCTTTTTTTCATGTGATGGTTTAATTTTTATTAAGTCTATAAGTTTAGTAGGAATTAAAAATAAAGTTTGTTTTTATTCTCCAAAAAAAATCAGAAAGTTATTTTTCCAAGTGTTGTGTAAAGCGCAAACTTGTATATATCCAGTAAGGCGTTAATTTATCATCACCTGCTTTCTTGATTACAGTAGCAGATTTGGTAAGTTTAGCCCATGCAAATCCTATTTCCCAATCAATTACTTTATTAGGTGTGTAATTAAATTTCCAATCGTTTTCAAAACCTAAATATTTGTCAATAGGATTTCCTTTATATACAAATTGTGCCTGGGAAATGAAAACATGATTTTGCATTGCCAGGGCTATTTTATTCTTCTTCCACAAAAAGTGGAGATAAGGATTTATCATACCTGCATTATTAAAATCACCGGGCACATCGAATATATCAAGGTAGCCCATGAAGCTATGCGCTGTTCCATACAGCGGCGTAAAACTTTTGTTTTCGGATGGATGTGTTGAACTATCCTGTCCGCTGAAATATTCCATACCAAGACGTGCACTAAAATTGCCGTTTCCTGATGTATATTTTATTTCAGGCTGAAAGTAATAAGCACTTAATTTTTTACCGGTAGAATCTTTGCCATACTGGTCATAGGCTGCGATAGTAAAATACCAGTTGTACGTTGAATATTCTAATCTGCCTCCACTGGTAAATCTTTCATACGTAGTTGTGTATTTTGCAGGATCAGAACTTTGATAGCCATCAGCAGCATTAATGGTTGTTAATGTAAACCTGTCACTAAGTTTCCAGTTAAGATAATGTATAAGAAGCGATTTATAATTTGGAACCAAAGGATAATATTTTGTTGTAAAAATATTTTCTCCCGATTGCTGATAACTAAAAGTTAGTTCTGTTGCAAAGTTGATTTTATTATTATAAATAAGTCTTGCTGCATCAAAAGAATTACCCGGTAAACGCCAGTTATTCTCAGAAAATAAACGCTGGTTATCGTATGATATTCTTTGTCGTCCTATTCTCAAAGAAAGCTTATCATTAAAATGCGGTTCCGCATAGGCTTCAAAAAAGTAAATAGGAAATACTGTTGAAGAATTACTGGTTGTAGCCGTTCCTGTTTGTCCTTCTCTCGGATCCTGTTGCCCCCAAACACGTGCATCCTGCAATGAAAGAAATACATCAACAGCCTTACTTTTATAATCAACATTAAAACGTGTACGCTGATTTATTTCATAAGCCCCGGTTGTATCTGGTGTTGGAATTGATTTATAGCCATGCCTCCACTCCGTGCGCACACGCATATCCAATCCAAAGGTTAGTGTGTTTTGTGGTGCAGCAGGTTTTTTAACTGCTGTATCAACTGGCGGTTTTTTTATAGTATCTAAAGGCGAAGGCGTAGTAGTTGTCTGCGCCTTTACTGCACTCATTCCAATCAATAAAAAAAATATGCTGCCTGTCAATTTCCGGTTGCGGATTTTTTTCATAGTTCAATTAATTTTGAGCAAATATATAATTCCTATCGAATTAGTAGGATTTTGTCTAAAAAAAATTACTTCCGCTTTTTTACTGAAGTAATTTTCTGTTTATTGATTACGTTCTTTCCAATATTTTCGTTGCCTTTTAAAAAATTTTTTTGCGCAATTACTTTTTTTTGTGTGCTTATATTTTTCTTTAAGGCTTCACTTCTTTTTATAATTTCTGCAAGCGTTGCTTTTTTAAGCATGCGTACGGTTTCAGAACGCACATCAGAAAAGACAGAGCGAATGCCACAAGCTTCTTCATCAATACATTCGTCACACTTCTCGTAATATTTATATGCAACGCAAGGCAACAATGCAATCGGTCCGTCAAACAAACGCATTACATCTGCAATATTTATTTCAGCAGGCGTTTTTTGTAAAAAATAGCCCCCAATTTTTCCTTTACGACTATTAAGCATGCCTGCATGTTTTAAATCTAAAAGAATTGCTTCTAAAAATTTTCGGGGAATATTTTCACTTTCGGCTATCCTGCTTATTTGTACGGGTTCACCATCTTTACTTTCACGGGCAAGATAAACCAACGCATTGATTGCGTATTTTGTTTTTCTCGAGAGCATAATCGGTGGTAAAAATATTGAATGGCTGTTAAACACTCAATATTCAGCAATGTAAGAAATTATTTAAAACTATAAATAAGATAATCCCATGCATTCAAATGCATTTGCCTGTTGTTAACCAATTTTTCTTTTTTCAGTGTGAAAATATTTGTTGCGCTATTGCTTACATCAGCATCAGTAATTGAAAAATTTTGGGCTGCGTTTGAAAGGTTTACTATTACCAGGATTTTATCGTTGCCGCTCACTCTTTCAAATGCATAAACAACAGCATCATTACTTGTGTGTACTTTTTTGAATGATGCATTGGCAGCCAGTGCAGCATGCGCTTCTCTTAAATGCAACAAGGTGCTGTAAAATTTTGCTCTTGCATAATTATGAAACGTAATTGTGTCTTTATAAAAAAAAGAGACGCTGTCAAGAAAAGGTTCTTCCTGTCCGCTATATATTAAAGGAATGGAACGCGGCAATGTTTGTGTGAGCACGGCAAACGGTGCATGTGAAGCTCCGGGCATTGTACCATAGTCTGCTTTGTTCCAACTGTTCTCATCATGATTGCTGGTGAAATATAAAATCAAACCGTTTGCAGGAAAATTATTATCGACAATATTTATTACACTGTCTAATGCATGCGCATTTTTTTTGCCCGCAGCAATGTCAACCATTGTATGAAATTCAGGCCAACAATAAGTAGCATCAAACCCTGCATCATACAACCATGCAGAATCTGCTTCAGCTAACATAAAAACATTTTTGTCTGCTTTTAATGTTTGAATACACTTCGTCCAAAATTCTTTTGTAGGACCAACAGCATAATCGCATCTGAAGCCATCGATGTTTGTTGAATCAATCCAAAATTTCATACAACGAATCATTGAATCTCCAACAACAGGATTATGATAATTAAGCTTGCGTGTATCTGTCCAGTCAAATTGCGAAGCAGGTTTTCCAGTTGAATCCAATACATAAAAATCAGGATGTGCAGTTAACCAATAATTATCTGCACCTGTATGATTTGGTACCCAATCCATCATCACTTTAAAACCCATATCATGACAATGCCTCACTAAATTTTTCCAGTCATCCATCGTTCCGAATTCCGGATTAACAGCCATATAATCTGCTACTGCATAATAGCTGCCCAACACTCCTTTCCTATCCACTTTGCTGATTGGATTTATCGGCATGAACCATAATGTTTGCACACCCATTTCTTTTAATCGCGGCAAACTTTTTTCAAATGCTTTAAACGTTCCTTCAGCAGTATATTGACGAATATTCACTTCATAAATATTGCCTTGCATTATCCATGCAGGATGTCCATCAACTTTTTCGTTTTGTGCGAATAAAAAATTATTGGAGATAAAAATCAGGCAACAAAAAAATACGGGCCTTATTATTTTAAGCATAGCATGTTTTTAATGATTAAAAATACTTGAAAGAACAATTTAATTTTTTCAATTTAGTTTTTCTTTTAATAAGCTTCTCTTTTGAATTTTTTAATTTAATTTTTTTATAGAGATGTCTTCTTCCTCGGCATGACGCAATGTTTATATTTAAAAAACATTAAAAAATTTAAACGGCTTCTAACATAAAAAGTATTTTGCTGATAATAATTTTAAAGTGTTTTATTTCATACAAAGCAGGCTCATCATCTTAATATAACACTTGGCAATTATCACAGAAAAAAGTTCTGCGGTTGGTTTTGCCAACGTATTCTTTATGCGCAGGAATATTACAACGCGGACAAATTGTTTTTGTATGAATACACCAATGCTTTTTCAGCACAAAAGCTTTTTTCCATTTTAAAAAATCAAAGCTGTAATTTCTTGCTTCATAAATCAATTCGTCTAATTTCTTTTTTGGTAAATCACCTACTTGGGTTTTAGGATGCACTTTTATTCTCCATAACACTTCGTTCTTTATAATGTTTCCTACACCTGCAAAAATGTTTTGATTAAGCAAGACATCCGCAACAAGTGTATCTGGAATTTCTGCTAATTTCTTTTTTGCTTTTGACGGATTCCATGTATCGTTCATTACATCTCCACTCCAGTCATAAATTTCATCAGGATTTTCATAAAATATTTTTAATGAGCACGCATAAAAACTTATTTCTCCGTTTTTAAATTTAAGCGAAAGTCTTACAGGCGTTTCTTTCATTTCATTAATACGATAAGAGCCAAACAACATAAAATGCACGCGCAGTGTAACACCTTTGCAACAAACAAGAAAATGTTTTCCCCAGCTTTTAAAATCGGTAACAGTTTTATTTTGTAATTGCTGGTAATCAATTTTTGAATTACCGCTTACCTGTAAAATCTTTTTTCCTTTAAATGCTTGTACTTGTTCTTTTAAAATAACAATTGACGGACCTTCAGGCATACTATCTTGCTGGCAAATCTTTAGCCAAATAATTTGTAGTTTGAAAAATAGAGAGCGAACGTTATCCTGAAGTAATGGAAAGAGCAACGGGTTGTAAAATAGCCTTCCAGGATATTGTTCTCTTGTTGATCAGCGATTAATAAATAATTGAGTATTTCATAGCAAGTTTCCCGGCAATAAAAAATATTAGCGTAATGTTTGCATGTATATTGCAGCGAACGATTGCTTATGAGCACAAATACGGTGAGCTCTATTTTTTCCGATTCAAAAAGTCATTATAAAATATTAGATGGATTGCGTGGCGTGGCCGCAATTATGGTTATCTGCATGCATGTAATGGAGCCTTTTGCAGGCGGCGATGCCACTAAAATGTATATCAATCACGGTTACATTGCAGTTGATTTTTTCTTTTTATTATCGGGTTTTGTAATTGCACATGCTTATGATGACAGGTGGAACAAAATGAGCATAAAAGACTTTTTTAAACGCAGGCTTATTCGTTTGCATCCGATGATCATTATTGGTATGACGATCGGCGCAATCTGTTTTTATTTCGGTGCATCACGTTCTATATTTCCACCCATCAGTAGTACGCCTGTTTGGGAACTTATATTGGTAATGCTGATCGGCTATACATTAATCCCTGTTCCTTTATCACTCGATATAAGAGGTTGGGGTGAAATGCACCCGCTGGATGGTCCGGCATGGACACTTTTCTTTGAATACATCGCCAACATTGTGTATGCACTTGTTTTAAAAAGAACATCAAGAACGGTACTTACAATACTTGTGCTGATTGCTGCAGCGGCTTTAATACAATACGGTGTAACAAACAAGAATGGTGATGTAATTGGGGGTTGGTCGCTTACTCCTGAGCAGTTGCGCATTGGCTTTACAAGATTGTGTTATCCTTTTCTCGCAGGTATGTTACTGGCTCGTATTATAAAGCCGGGCAATAAGGGCAATACATTTGTATGGTGCAGTTTGTTGTTAATCGTTATTCTTTCAATACCGAGAATTGGAGGCAATAATTCACAATATTTTTGGATGAATGGATTGTATGAAGCATTAAGCATTATTATTATTTTTCCAATAATTGTTTACCTGGGTGCAAGCGGTAGCATACAAAATAAAAAAGTAGAAGCAGTGTGCCGTTTTTTAGGTAATATTTCATATCCGGTTTACATCATTCATTATCCTTTCATTTATTTATTTTTTGGGTGGGTAGTAGATAAGCATAAAACAATTGCGCAGGCATGGCCATTTGGTTTGCTTATATTAGTGGGCGCCGTTACACTTGCTTACTTGTTTTTAAAACTCTATGACTTACCAGTAAGAAAGTGGCTCACAGAAAAATATTTACCCGGAAAAAAAGTGCCCGCACAAGTATAACCATCAACAATCTCTAATACTAAATTAAAGTCGAACGTTATATCTGATACTGCTTTTTCTAATTTAGGAATTGTGCTTGGTTCCATTCCATGCAGTTAAGTATCTCAGACTCATTATAACATTAACTCCATTGTTGTATAATCACACAAACATCTGTTTTATCTCTTAATGCAAATTCTTTTGCTCCCCATGGACGAAGTGTTACTGCATTTAAATTAGGATGCAAAAATTGCGAATGTGTCTGCGAAACTTTAGCAAAAACTTCTTCAATATTATCGGTATGAAGTCTCATTTCAGGTCGGTCTTTGTTGGCATATTCTTTATTTTGAAAGAGGAATATTGACAATGCGTCTTTCTGCACTACACAGCATGGACTTTCAGATTTCAAATCGTGATAGCCGATACTAAATTCTAAACAGTCAACAAAGAGATTAAGACCATCTTGAATATTTTCATAAAAAACATTGGGAACTAATTTTGTAAATTTCATACGATGTTTGTTTAACAGATATTGCAGCTAAATTAATCTTTAATACTGCTGCGATTTCCCTTCAAAAAAATCTGCTAGTGTTTTATCTGGCAAAAATATTAAACAAATATTGTGGTTTTTCTTTTATAAATGTAAATGAGAATTCATCACTTTATTGTATCGTGTAAAAAGATTAATTATTTTGAAAATAACAACATCTTATATCATGTTCTGATTTTTATTTTAATTGTCGCATGAAATTCGCTTTATAAATATCTCAATCATTTTTACTTTTAGATAAACTTATGTTATGCAGGCAAAAAATATTTTTTTCTTAGCAGCTATTCTCACGCTTGTTTATTCAACCGGCTGTGCAAATAATAATACTGCTCCTCTTGCTAATAACAATGCAGACACGAGTGGCTTACCACCAGTTGAAACGAAATCACCAAATAGTGATTACAAATCTGCATTCAGCGGACAAACAAGAATTGCAGGCGCGAAAACAACAACGCCTTATAAGGTTGATAAAATAGCAGAAAAACTTGGACCTCCGTTTGCAATTGTCGCTATGCCCGATGGAAGATTAATGGTAACCATAAAATCAGGTTACATGGAAATTCATGACGCAAACGGAAAACTCGTTAAAAAAATCACAGGCTTTCCAGATGTTCTTTTTGCAGGACAAGGTGGTTTGCTTGATGTGGCGTTTGACCCAAATTTTGGAAATAATAAAATTATGTACTGGAGTTATTCGGAAAAATCCGGATCGGGTAATGCAACGGCTGTTGCGAAAGGAAAATTAAATGAGGCTGCAGGTAAAGTTGAAAATGTATCTGTAATATTTCGGGGAACGCCTACAAACAGCAACCTGCAATATGGTTCGCGATTAGTGTTTGATAAAAGCGGAAATCTTTTTGTAAGTATTGGCGAAAAGTTCGCTCCTGAATCAAGAGTGAAGGCACAAACATTAGATACTTATCTTGGAAAAATAATAAGAATAACAACCGATGGAAAACCTGCAGCAGGAAATCCATTTTTAAATAAACAAGGCACAAAGCCTGAAATATTTTCTTATGGTCATCGTAATCCGGAAGGACTTGATATAAACCCCGCAACAGGTGAATTATGGGAATCAGAATTTGGCCCGCGTGGTGGCGATGAAATAAATATTATTCGTGCAGGGAAAAATTATGGTTGGCCTGTTATTACTTATGGCAGAGAATATAGTGGCGATCAAGTGGGTGATGGCATTCAGCAGAAAGCAGGAATGGAGCAACCCATTTATTATTGGGATCCTGTAATATCACCCAGTGGTATTTGTTTTTATAAAGGTGATGCAATACCTGAATGGAAAAATAATTTGTTTGTTTCTTCATTGAGCGGTCAGCATCTTGACAGACTTATAATTAAAAACAACAAGGTAGTTGGTGAAGAAAGATTACTTGTTGATAAGGATAGCCGCATTCGTGATGTAACTTATATGAACGAGATGTTGTATGCAATAACTGATGATGGTGATATATATCGCATCAGTAAAAAATAAATTACTGCAACAATACTTTTGTTTTTTTATTGAATATGTATTCGAGCCGGAGTTAATGTAGTACGGGTCGAACACATTAGGTGCTCTTCTATAAAACTTTTTCAACATCATATAACTATACAAAAATATTGATACCCCGTAAGGAGTAGCTGCAACGGTTGGTTCCGTCAATGTAACAGTTGGGTTTGAATTAAAGTAAATTAAAAGAGATGGCGAGAATATTTATAACAGGCTCTGCTGATGGACTTGGCCAATTGGCAGCCACGTTATTATTAGAACAAGGACATAAAGTTGTTTTGCATGCACGCAATGAAAAACGTGCAAATGATGCAATTAAAAAAAATCAGGAAGCAGAAAATTTTGTAACAGGAGATTTGTCAAATATTGAAGAAACAAAAAATGTTGCTCTTCAAGTGAATGCATTAGGAACATTTGATGCTGTAATTTATAATGCCGGAGTTTATCAAACTTCTTCAAAACAAATTCTCTCTGTAAATATATTAGCACCTTATATTCTTACTTGTTTGATACAAAAACCGAAACGGTTGATTTACCTGAGTTCAGGAATGCATATGCAGGGAAAGGCAAAACTTGAAAGTTTTAAAATTGATGTTAATCGCATTAATTACTCAGATTCTAAGTTACATATGATGATGCTTTGTAAGGCAGTAGCAAGAAAATGGTCAGACGTTTATGCTAATGCAGTTGATCCTGGCTGGGTTCCTACAAAAATGGGTGGTCGTGGTGCACCTGATGATTTGCAAAAAGGATATGAGACACAAGTATGGCTTGCTGTTAGTGATGATGAAAAAGCGAAAGTAAGCGGTCGTTATTTTTTTCATCAGAAAGAAAGACGCTACAACCTGGAAGCAGATAACTTGCAATTGCAGGAAAGATTTTTAAACTTATGCAGAGAGATTACAGGTGTTTCATTTCCTTAATCTAATTTTTGTGCATTCAACAATACATAAAATAAGATGCCAAATGTTATAAGACTAACATCATGAACGACTGAAATAAACTATCATGCATACAAACTAAATTTTAAAAAATAAAATCAGAATTATGCAAATCACAAGAATAGGTTCGCAACCTTCACAAAAAGGACCAGAAGATTGGTTCACGGGTTCCGTACGCATTGACTTTTTATTTCAACCAAATGATGCAAGACGTGCAGCTGCAGCCATTGTAACATTTGAGCCTGGTGCAAGAACAGCGTGGCACACACATCCGCTTGGTCAAACATTAATTGTTACATCAGGTTGCGGATGGGTACAACGTGAAGGCGGAACTGTTGAAGAAATTCATCCAGGAGATATTATTTGGTTTGAACCAAATGAAAAGCACTGGCATGGTGCAACAGCAACAACAGCAATGAGTCATATTGCTATTCAGGAAAATTTAAATGGTAAAGTAGTTGAGTGGATGGAGAAAGTTAGCGACGACTATTACCACAAATGAAATGAACTAATACCATTATTGCTTACAATAATTATAAGAGCAAAGAGGCAAGCACATAATCTGCAACTAAAATCAAAATACAACTTACTACAACGGCTGTTGTGCTTGCTTTGCCAATTTCAAACGAACCGCCTTTTACATAATAACCAAAATATGCGGACACACTGCTTATAATTAACGCAAATGTGTAAGCTTTATACATTGCAAAAGGAATATTGTGAAGGTTTAAGTTTTGTCTTAATCCCACATCAAATGTATCTGGCGAAAGAATACCAGATAGACTTCCTGCTACACGTCCGCCCCAAATTGCCAGCGTTATTGAAATAACAATTAATGCAGGAATTACCAGCAATGCACCTGCAATTTTTGGCAGCACTAAATAATTACGTGTATTGATTCCCATAATTTCAATGGCATCTATTTGCTCTGATACGCGCATGTTGCCAAGCTCACTTGAAATTTTACTGCCTACAACTCCGGCTAAAACAATACATACCAATGTGGGCGAAAGTTCGAGTATAATAGTGTCTCTTACAACCTGTGATATAGTTGCTTTCGGAAGCAGAGGGCTTACCAACTGGTAGGCAGTTTGCACGGTGCTAACAGCGCCTAAAAAGATAGAAATAATAACAACAATGGGTAAAGAACCTATGCCTATTTCTGCTGCCTGGTGCATAAATTCCTTCCAATACATTTTTACATTTTCAGGGCGTGTGAACATGCCTTTAAGCAAGAGTAAAAAACGACCAATATGTGTAAGAAGTTTCGACATACATCAGGCATTAAAAAGTAAAGATAGGATTGATTGCATTACAGTAACTACAATCAAAATTTTCACCAGCTATAAAAATATTAAGAATGTTGTTGTTCTTCGGTAATCATGTTTATTGAAAAGGTAACAGAAGTGCCGCTGCCCGGTGGTGAAGTAATATCAAATGTTTCGCCTATCTTTTTTAAAAGATCTTTTGTAAACATTATACCGATGCCTGTTCCTTTTTCATTAGCAGTACCTTTGGTTGTTATGTGCTCACTGTTTTTTATTTTCTCTAATGTTTCAGGGTTTATGCCTTTACCTTCATCTTTTACAGAGATATAAATTTTGTTGTTAAGATAGATTTGATGTATATAAATGTTTTTATTCTGATCAGTAAACTTAACTGCATTAGAAAGAATATTTCTGAGCACAGCCATAATTATTTCTTTATCTGAAAAAACAAGAAGCCCCGGTTGCAGGTAATTATGAATGGTTATATTTTTTGTAATTAAACTATTGCGATGCATTAAGATAACATTTTGCATGGCCTCACTAAGATCGAACATTGTTTTATTAATTTTTATTTCGATCATTTGTTCGCGTGTCCATAGCAACATATTATCAAGCATGCCACGCAGGTTATAAATATCCGCTTCCAGCGATAAACTTAATTTTTGAAATTCCTCGGGACTTAAAATATTTTCTCTTGTTAGTGTTAGCATATGTTGCAAAGAAGCAAGCGGAGAACGGATATCATGCGCAATCATTGGTATAAGCCTGTCTTTAATACTATTTACTTTTGCAATATCTTCTTCGTGATTAGGATTTTGTTTTTCATTTAATTCGCGCTCTGCATTTTGTTCTGCGATTTGTTTTTGAGATTGTAAAAGTTCTTCGTTTGTATGCTCCATTTTCAACCTGTTACTTTCGAGTTCTTTAACTGCATTATTTTTTCTGATGAATAAAACCGAAAGATAAATGCAGGCAATAAACAATAATATAGTTACGGTAACAAGCAATGCAGAATTCTTGTAACGCGTTTTATCTTGTTGTTTAAAACTATCATTTTGTTTTTTTATTCTTGCAGCATTAGATTCCTCAACAATCTTTTTTTGTTTCACTGCATCAGCCATTAATTGCAGATTGTTTGTTTCTGATGCAATTGTTATTGCAAGATCTGCCCAAACGAGAGAAGAATCAGGATTAGCACTAATACTATTTTTTGATAAGCTTATATAATTATATACAAGCACCGAATCTTCAAAATATTTACTTGCATTATAACCTGCGGAATCAAAAACAGCAGAACTATCTCCCGGCGTTTGGGCAGATACGGATAAAAAACAATATACTGCTGCTATTGTAGCAGCTATAACGGGTACGCGTTTCAAATACTGAAACTTTATATTTTGTTAAGCCATCAACTCAGCGCCAAGCAACGCCATAATACCGGCGCCTGTTTCCAGCGCCCCTTCATCAATATTAAAATTAGGAGTATGCACCTGATGTACAATACTTTTTTTTTCATTTCTTACACCCAGCCTGAAAAAACATGCTGGGATTTGTTGTGCATAAAATCCAAAATCTTCAGCACCCATTCTAATTTCTGTTTCTTCTACATTTTCATTACCAATAAATTCCTTTGCAAGTTTAGCAGCATTCGCAGTTGCATCTGCATTATTATAAACTGCGGGATAACCTACATCAATATGCACATCAGCTTCTGCATTTAATGCGTGTGCAATTTCAATCGTTTGTTTTTTTATAAGCTCATGCGCTTTATATCTCCATGCTTCATCCATTGCCCTAAATGTACCCATCAACTTTACTTCTGCAGGAATTACATTGGTTGAATTACCGCCCTTGAAACTGCATATTGATAATACAGAAGGTGTTAATGGATCTTTGTTTCTGCTTATGATTTGCTGAAGACTTATTACAATTTGTGCAGCAACTAATATTGTATCCGTTGTTACATGTGGTGCCGCAGCATGACCGCCTTTGCCTTTTATAGTAATATAAATTTCATCTGCACTTGCCATAACAAGCCCACTTCTGAAACTCAATTTACCAACAGGCAAACCGGGATGAACGTGTAAAGCTGCAATCGCTTCCGGCCTTGGATTTTCCAATACGCCTTCTTTAATCATTAAACTTGCGCCACCGGGATTTTTTTCTTCACCTGGCTGAAAAATTAATTTCACACTTCCCTCCCACTCATCTTTTAATTCATTCAAAATTTTTGCGGCGCCCAAAAGACAAGTGGTGTGCACGTCATGCCCGCATGCATGCATTACACCATTGTTTTGTGATTTATACTCAACATCATTTTCTTCAAGAATAGGCAGCGCATCCATATCTGCTCTTAATGCAACTATTCTTTTTAATGGATTCTTTCCTTCTAATAAAGCAACCACACCTGTTTCAGCAATTATTTTATAATTGATATTCCATTCGGATAATTTACCGGCTATAAAACGGCTGGTTTCATACTCTTTAAAACTTAATTCAGGATGCGCATGTAGATGATGCCGCAGTTCAATTAATAATGTTGCATTTTGTTTTGCAAGTGTTTTAATTTTTTGCAACATAAGATTATTGAAATTCATCTGCTTTTGGAATATACTCAATAAGATCTTCTACTACATAAGCCGGCTGCGATAAATAACTGCTTAGCTCTTTGCCAAAATTATCTGCATCGCTGCGGTTAACAAAATTTCCCACACGCACTTTAAAGTATGGCGACTGGTATAAAACATATGTTTTTTGATCAGGGAAATTTTTAAGCAACATTGCTTTAGTTTTAAATGCTGCATCTCTGCTGCGTGTATTTAAAACCTGTAACCTGTAACCCTTAAACATTCCGTTGCTTGCCAGGTGTGCGGTTACTTTATTTATGGCGGCTTGTTTGGTGGTTAAAACATCAATGCGTGGATCTTTGTGTACTATAATAGTGTCTGCAGCATTCGTGTATAAAAATGTAACAGACAATATTGCAATTGCTGTAATACGAAGTATCATGCTGGCAAGATAAAAGAAATACTTAAATATTAAAAGTTCAATGAAATTTTTTGTGAATATGATATTAATAAAAATTAAACGGATTGTGCGGTTGATGATCTTTCTAATCTTTAATATACTGCTCCTACGGAGCTTAAATGATTTAATCGTACCACCTTTATTAATATTTCGCAGCTATGCTGCTAAGTTCCGAAGGAACGAAATGTTAGTAGCTATTTAAATCCTTAAAAAGTTAAGAGCTCCATCGGAGCGAAACGCACGAATATCATTTTAATGGCACAACACGTAAAAGTTTTAAAAATTTTATGGTTTTAAATCAATGCAAAAAAAATCCGAAACGTTAGTTCCGGATTTTAATAAGCTCAGCTTAATCGTGCCCTTGCAGCTTCACTAATTTATTATACAATCCAAGTATAAGAAATGGCGCTGCCCATTGACCAAAAAATAAACTGGTATGTTTCTTACCAGCTATTTGTGCTGTTAATGATAAAGCCATAGAACCAAGTGAAGCCCATAAAAAAAGATCAGATGGCAATTTAGCTGTTTGTTCTTCGATTGATTTTGCAATCTTGCCTTCTTTGTGTTGCGGATTTTGATTATTAGCCATAAATTTTTATTTGGTTTAGTGAATAATAAACCTCAAACAAAAATTAAGCAAACTATGTTCAGCCTAAGATAAATTTTTTATTATGCTAACGCTGTTACTGCAACCCAACCTTGTTGCACCTGCTTCAATTAATTGTTTGGCAAATGCATAACTGCGAATGCCGCCCGAAGCCTTTATCTGAACATCACCCGGCAAATGTTTACGCATTAAACGAACAGCTTCTATGGTTGCGCCTTTTTCTGCATAGCCGGTTGAAGTTTTTAAAAAATTAACACCTGCTGCACCGTATAATTCACAGCAACGTATAATTTCTTCATCTGTTAAAACACCCGATTCGATTATAACTTTTATCACTCTGTTTTCAACAGCGCTTTTTACCACAGGCATTATATGTGTAATTTCATTTGCAAGATATTGCCAGTCATTATTTTTTAGCGCAATAAGATTTATTACCATATCCAGTTCATCAGCACCATCAACCATAGCCAAAACAATTTCTGCAATCTTTGCCTCTACGGCAGCATACCCAAAAGGGAAACCAATAACGGTTGCAGTTTTTACGCTGCTGTTCTGCAAAAACTTTTTAGCAACTTTTACCATTGGCGGCGGCACGCACACAGCAGTGAAGTTATAGTGCACAGCCTCACTGCATAGTTGCTCAATATCTTTAATTAAAACAACTGGTTTCAAATTTGTATGATCTATGTAACTGTTTATATCCAAAGGCATATATTTTAGTGGCAATCTAATAATTGATTTCGATTTTATATATTGTTCAACAATTTTGTTAGTGCATATAAATTTTTGTAAACTTTTTTCAACAAAAATTAAAATTGATAACTATAAAAATTTGATTTGTATTTTTGAGCTCCTTAAAAAATCTGTTAGCCCGCGCAATAAAATTTTTAAAAATAATGACAAAATCACTTAGTTTTTTGCTTGTGGATGATGACACAGACGATACTTCTTTATTTAAAGAAGTTTTAGAGGAAGTTAATCCGTCAATTAGTTTTAATTGGGCTGAAGATGGTCAGCAGGCGCTCCAGTTTTTAAAAGATCAGGACAGCATATTACCAGATGTAATTTTTTTAGATCTTAATATGCCGCGTATGGGTGGCAAAGAATGTTTAACAGAAATTAAAAACGATGAAAAACTCCATAAAATCCCTGTTATTATGTACACAACATCCTCTCAGTCCAGGGATATTGAAGAAACAATGCAGAAAGGAGCTATATGTTTTATTACCAAACCAACTAATATGAAGGAGCTTAAAAATATTCTTTCTTCTATTGCAGGAAATGTGCATAGCAACCTTGAAAAAACATTGCGGCTTTTAAGCAATAATACAACTACTTTTATTGTGTGTTAGTAAGCAAAATAGCTGCATTAAATCACTATAAATTCTGTAGCTTATTATATGATTCTTATTGTTGATGATAAGCAGGCAAATTTGTTTTCTTTAAAAACTTTGCTGCAACTAAATGTTTATGATGTTGATACTGCATCTTCCGGCGAAGAGGCATTAAAGAAAATCTTAAAAAACGAATACGAGCTTATTATTTTAGACGTTCAGATGCCGGGTATGGATGGATACGAAGTGGCTGAAATTATTACAGGCTACAGTAAATCAAAAGATATTCCAATTATATTTTTGTCGGCTGTAAATATAGATAAGCGTTTTATTACAAAGGGTTATACATCCGGCGGTGTGGATTATGTAACCAAACCTTTTGATCCTGATTTATTATTATTAAAAATAAAGACCTTTTCAAAATTATACAGGCAGGCTAAAGAGCTAAGTGATATTAAAGATAACCTTGAACAGAAAGTTGAAAAACGAACTGAGGAATTAAAACAGGCAAATAAAAATCTTGAAGTAAGTAATGCTGAACTGCAGCAATATGCTTTTATTGCATCGCACGATTTGCAGGAGCCTTTACGGAAAATTATAACTTTTACACGCATTATAGAAGAACGTTTTCTTGAAAAAACGCCGGCAGCAATGGAGTACATGAGTAAAATAATTACTTCATCTGAAAGAATGCGAACGCTGATAAATGACCTGCTGAATTATTCAAGTATTTCTGTTGACCCCAAATTTATTTTTACTGATCTTACAAAAATTGTTAACCAGGCATTGGTTGATCTCGAAGTTTCAATCAGTGAAAAAAATGCACGTATTGAAGTTGATGATCTGCCTGTTATTGAAGTAGTGCCCGAACAAATTACACAGGTATTTCAAAACATAGTAAGCAATGCATTAAAGTTTTCTAAAAAAGATGTAACACCATTTATAAAAATTTCCGGCGAACTGGTTCAAAAAAAATCTGCAAAAAGCAAACCTTCTGCCACCGGCGAGTATTGCCGTATAACAATTACAGATAACGGCATCGGCTTCGATGAAATGTATCTCGACAAAATATTCAGTATGTTTCAAAGGCTGCATGGTAAATCTGAATACAAAGGCACAGGCATAGGCTTAAGCATCACCAAAAAAATTATCGAAAATCATAACGGTTTAATTACCGCTAAAAGCAAAGAAGAAGAAGGCAGTACCTTTATTATTATTTTACCTGTAAATCAAACTGCAGAACATCAAACATCTTAAAAAATACCACATGCATTCCTCATTTAAAAGAAATCTTTTTATTGGTTATGCAATTTCACTGCTTTTATTAATTGTAAGTTCTGTTGCTTCTTATAGAAGCATTCAAAATTTATTATCAAGTCAAAGAGCAGTAGCGCAAACAGATCGTGTTATTCTGAAACTTGAAAATATAATATCAATTTTAAAGGATGCAGAAACAGGAGAGAGAGGATTTTTGCTTACCAACGACGAACAGTTTTTAGATCCTTATAATGGTGCATTTGATAAAGCAGACCGGGCAGTTGATGAAGTAAAAACTCTCATAGCCGATAACCTTCCTCAACAGGAATCGCTGGAGCAATTAAGGAATATTTTAAAAAGGCGCATATCAATACTTCAAATAGTAATAGACAATAAAAAAAAAGGCGTTCAGCCAACTTATGAACAAATGCTGTCTGGAAAAGTTTTTATGGACCAGGCAAGGAATCTTGTAAACACAATGGAAAGCAGGGAGCAGGCTGCACTTGTTTCACGTACGGCTGAGCTTTATAAATTTACTTCGCTAACTCCTGTTTTAATTATTATCGCTTCTATACTTGGTTTTATAGTTACAATTGTTTCATTTATTAAAGTAAGCAGTGATTTTGAAAAACGCGTAACACTGCAGAAAGAGTTAGAAGAAAAAGACAAAACCATATCAGATCGCTTAAATATCATTCGCGCTATTGCAGAAAAAATTTCATCAGGAGATTATAAAACGAGAGTAAGTGCAGAAAGTAAAGATGCATTAGGAAGCCTTTCAACTTCACTTAACAAAATGGCGGAATCACTGGATCATTCATTTGAGGATTTAACCAATAATGAATGGATGCAAAAAGGTATTGCAGGTCTTAATGAAAAAATGATTGGTGAAAAAAGTATTGATACATTAACACATAATGTAATTGAATTTATTACCAGCTACATTAATGCTCCTATTGGTGCTTTTTATCTTGTGTTTAATGAAAACGAATTATTTCTTTCTGAAGGAATTGCGCTGAACCAACAAAAGGTAAAAAAATCAATAAATTTTGGTGAAGGTATAGCAGGGCAGTGCGCCGCATCGCGCAAATACATTTTAGTTAACGATGTTGCTGAAACTGATATTCAAATTGATTATTCCGCCGGCAGTATAAAACCAAAATCAATTTTAGCAGTACCTGTTTCTTTTGCAGGCAAGTTAAAAGGTGTAATTGAAGTTGGTTTTGTAGATGATTGTAAACCGATAGTTCTCGAATATTTAAATAACGTTTCAACTAACGTTGGAATGTCTATCAGAACTGTACTTGATCATCAGCGCTTGCAGGAGTTACTCGAAGAAACGCAATCACAAT
>JAICKT010000352.1 GCA_025927795.1 Parafilimonas sp.
AAAAAATAAATCATCATGGCAAGCGTGCAGATGCTATTGTAAAAGGAATGTTGCAACATTCAAAACAAACAAAAGGTATAAAAGAACCAACAGATATTAATGCTTTGTGCGATGAATATATAAGATTGAGTTATCATGGCATGCGTGCAAAAAACAAAAGCTTCAACGCAGAAATAAAAACAGATTTTGATGAAACAATTGGAAAAATAAATGTTGTACCGCAGGATATTGGAAGAGTGTTATTGAATCTTTTTAATAATGCTTTTTATGCGGTGAATGAAAAGCGCAAAAACCTGTCAGGTCTTGAAGACCTGACAGGTTTAATAACCGTTCAAACAAAAAGAATAAATGATAAGATTGAAATAAAAATATTTGATAATGGCAACGGCATTCCGCAAAATATTATTGATAAAATCTTCCAGCCATTCTTCACAACAAAGCCAACAGGGCAAGGAACAGGATTAGGTTTGAGTTTAGCTTATGACATCATTACAAAAGAGCATAATGGAACAATAAAAGCAGAAAGCAAAGAAGGTGAAGGAAGTGAATTTATTATTCAATTGCCAAATACTATGTAAGCATGAAGCACTTTTTCATTATAGTATTTCTTCTTTCAACATTTGCTTGTTTCTCACAAACGCAAATAATAGATTCAATTTCTCAAGACGGCATTTTATTAAATAAAGGATGGAAATTTCAAAAAGGCGATAATCCTGATTATGCTACACCTAATTATGATGACAGTAAATGGCAATCGCTTGATCCAACTTTAGATGTTCATG
This sequence comes from Parafilimonas sp., assembly GCA_025927795.1. Lineage (GTDB taxonomy): Bacteria > Bacteroidota > Bacteroidia > Chitinophagales > Chitinophagaceae > Parafilimonas. The sequence continues at coordinate 783 of JAICKT010000352.1, forward strand.
ATCTTCCGCAGTTAAAAGAAGGCATTGTTTGGTTTCGTTTGCATTTGTTTTTAGACAGTAATCTTTTAAAAGAACAATTAGCATTTGTACTTCAACAATCAGGCGCTTCTGAGATCTATTTAAATGGAAATTTAATTTATAGTTTTGGTGTATTCGATACTGATCCTGCAAAAGTAAAAGCTTATGATCCTTTAGGCAGACCTACCGTATTCCCTATAAAAAATGCCGGCCAACAAATCCTTGCGATCCGCTATGAACTGCAGCCGGGTGTCAGGTACACGATCATCTTTTCGTCGCACAATTATGCGTTCAGGGGTAGTATCAACACCATAGAGGCAGCTAACCGCTATTATCAGCAATTCACGGTTTTTGTGCAGGGTCCGGTTTTTTTTGCCACTGGTATAGTTTTTATTCTTACCGTTCTTCATTTGTCTTTTTTTCTGTTTTATCGTTCTCAAAAAGCAAACCTTTATTTTAGTCTGTTTGCTTTACTCAGAATGGTGGGTTTCATATGCCAGCTTTCTTATTTTTATGCCCCTTGGGTTGAACATAAGTTTTATGTTTTCAATTTGGCAATAAGCTTGCTTTTTATTGGCAACGTGCTTATGGTCACAGCCATTTATTACCTGTTTGAACAAAAGAGAGGCATATGGTATTCAACTTTGATAATACTGTATCTTCTATGCATTGTTGCGTTTGCGTTACCGAGTTATTGGGGATGGAATATTGGTAGTAAGCTGTTTACTAATTTAGTCAATCTGGAGATAACCCGTATATCATTTATAGCGATCAAAAAGAAAAAAAGATACGCATGGATTATGGCAGTTGGATGTCTCTGTTATCTGGCATGTTGGGGAATTTTCATGATGTCAGGACATTCGGGAGAGCCCGACGCTCTTTCTATCATTTCTTTTAATATTGCGCTTCTCAGTATTCCTGTTTGGGCATCTGTTTATCTGGGAATTGATTTTGCCTTCACCAACCGGCTTCTGAGGCAAAAGCTTCTTGAAATAGAAGGACTTTCACGAAAAACCATCGCACAGGAAAAAGAAAAGCAGCAACTGCTTGCCTTACAGAATGAAACATTGGAAAAGCAAGTTGCCGAAAGGACATCTGCACTGCAACAGTCTCTTGAAAATTTAAAATCAACGCAAGCACAACTTATTCAGTCAGAAAAAATGGCTTCGCTTGGAGAACTTACCGCAGGTATTGCACATGAGATACAAAACCCGTTAAACTTCGTGAATAATTTTTCTGAGGTGAATAAAGAGATGATTGAAGAAGCAACAGAAGAAATTGATAAAGGAAATGTTGATGAAGTAAAAAATATTTTAATTGATATTAAAGACAACTCAGAAAAAATAAATCATCATGGCAAGCGTGCAGATGCTATTGTAAAAGGAATGTTGCAACATTCAAAACAAACAAAAGGTATAAAAGAACCAACAGATATTAATGCTTTGTGCGATGAATATTTACGATTGAGTTATCATGGTATGCGTGCCAAAGCCAAAAACTTTAATGCTGACATTAAAACAGAGTTTGATGATTCAATTGGAAAAATAAATATAGTTCCGCAGGATATCGGGCGGGTTCTGCTCAACATTATCAACAATGCGTTTTATGCAACAAATGAAAGGAAGAAAACTGCTGATGAAAATTATAAGCCGTTTGTTTCTGTGCAAACAAAAAAAATAAATGATAAGGTTGAAATAAAAGTTGTTGATAATGGCAATGGTATTCCTCAAAATATTATTGATAAAATCTTTCAACCATTCTTCACTACCAAACCAACAGGGCAAGGAACAGGGTTGGGTTTGAGTTTAAGTTATGATATTATTAAGGCACATGGTGGAGAAATAAAAGTGGAAACGAAAGAAGGTGAAGGTAGTGAGTTTGTAATTCAATTGCTAATAACTGCATGATGAAAAATATTCTTATCAAATTATTACTATTTAGTCTCTGTGTTATTTATTCTCATGTTGTTATTGCTCAAGACAATTATCTTGATTCACTCAAAAAAGTTTTATCAACAGAAAAAGAAGATACCAATAAAGTAAATACGCTTGATTATATATGTGATTATTATTGGAGTGTTTCTGATTATGAAAATACAATGCAAAACGCGAAAGTAGTTCTTGCATTATCAACGAAAATAAATTACAAAATAGGTATAGCTGATGGTTATTTAAATATGGGATTGGCTTACGGAATTAAAAAAGATCGGATTAGTGAATCTGAGAATTTTAATAAAGCTCTTGCACTATATAAAGAAACACGAAATACTCAGCAAATCATTAATTGCTATGGATGGATGGAACAATCATATTTTAATGAAGAAGATTTTGGGAAGGCTCTGGAATGTGAATATGCCGATCAAAAAATAAGAGAACAAACCGGAGACAAAGGGAGAATTGCAGATGGCTTTGTTAATATTGGAAATGTCTATTTTTTATTTGGTAACGGAGAAGAATTATTAAAAAATGCGTCTTCGGCTTTAAAATTATACAAAGAAATAAATGATAAAAGCGGTATTGCTATTTGCTATCTTGAAATTGGCGTGGCTTATCATTTAATAGGTGAATATCCCCAGGCTCTTGATACTTTATTTCAAGCCTTGCAATTATTAAAGGATGCCAACGATCTTCATAATATAGCAAATACTTATTCACAGATTGGAGACGTGTATGAATGCCTGGGAGATTCAGCCGTGATTCGTCATAACAATGATGAAAGCATAAAAGATTATTTCTCAGCGGAAAAGAATCAGCTTGTTTCGTTAAAAATGTTACAAACCATCAGTTTTCATGACCCGGTTGGAATTGGCATTTGCTATGAACATCTTGGATACATTAATTTAAAATTGAGAAACTTAAGCACATCAAGAAAATATCTTGACAGTAGTTTGGCAGTTCATCAATTACTGGATGCAAAAAAGAGTATCAGCAGGGATTACCTGTACTTTTCAAAAATTGATAGTCTTCAGGGCAACTATAAAGATGCTTACAAAAATTATCAGCTGTTTCATATTTATAATGATAGTGCAAACAACGAAGAAGCTGCCAAAAAAGCTGTGCAGGTGCAGATGCAATATGAGTTTGATAAAAAAGAAGCTATTGTAAAAGCAGAGCAAGAAAAAAAAGATGCGGAAGCCAAGCGAGTAAAGAATCAACAACTTTTTATAATTACAGCTCTTGGAATTGTTGTATTAGCAGTTATAGTTATTGCATCTATTCAATTTCGTAATAACAAGCAAAAACAAAAAGCTAATCAAGTCTTACAACAAACATTATCGGATTTAAAATCTACACAAGCCCAACTCGTCCAATCAGAAAAAATGGCTTCGCTTGGAGAGCTGACTGCAGGCATTGCTCATGAAATTCAAAACCCTTTAAATTTCGTGAATAATTTTTCTGAGGTAAATAAAGAAATGTTGGAAGAGCTGAAAGCAGAACGCTTAAAGCCAAATGAGGAAAGAGATGATGATTTACAAAATGATTTAATCAATGATGTAATAGCAAATGAAGAAAAAATAAATCATCATGGCAAACGTGCAGATGCTATTGTAAAAGGGATGCTGCAACATTCAAAACAAACAAAAGGTATAAAAGAACCAACAGATATAAATGCTTTATGTGATGAATATTTAAGATTGAGTTATCATGGCTTGCGTGCAAAAGACAAATCTTTCAACGCAGATTTTAAAACAAATTTTGATGAGAGTATTGGAAAGATAAATATCGTTCCGCAAGATATTGGAAGAGTGTTATTGAATCTTTTTAATAATGCTTTTTATGCAGTAAATAAGCCCCCATCCCCTAAAGGGGAGAATTACAAACCTCTTGTTTCAGTAACTACGAGAAAAATTAAACTGGCAAATAATAACGTTGCTAAAAACACCCCTTCAGGGGATGGGGGCATTGAA
>JAICKT010000193.1 GCA_025927795.1 Parafilimonas sp.
CAATATCTGCATAACCCATGTCATCCGTTAATACAAAAATGATATTGGGTTTTTTCTGTGCAAATGAATGAATGAATAAAATACTTAAAAATATTAGTGGAATTATTTTCTTCATCATTGCGTTATTATTTTATAAGACAACAGAACAAACGGGTTAATTAATTTTTATTACTGCCTAAAATTTCAACTGTTTCATTTTTCTGCATAGAAAATTGTATGATACCATCTTTTACCTGGTATTTCTTCAGGCTTAAAAATTTAAAATTTTTGAATGGCAATTTTATTTTACAAACACCACCTGCTTCACTTTTGATAACAATCTTATAAGAACTATTTTCTTTTTTCGCCGAAATTAAAAATGCGCCTTCTGCTCTTAAATTGCTGAATGAAACATTTTGCCATGAGGATGGAACAGCGGGAAACACTTGTATGTAATCGCTCCTGTTTTGTAATAATAATTCCTGCACACCTTCTGCAAACGCAAAATTTCCTTCTAATGTAAACGGGCGATAAGTAAAGTTTGAATATTGCCCGCCTTTCTGATCGCCGTTTAAATGAAAGCTATTGGGTGAGCAAAAATTTGACGCGAAGATTTGCAATTGTTTTACTACACTGTCTGCTTCGTATGCTCTTGCATATAAACTTGCCATCCATGCAAAAGAATAACCGCACCAGTTTCTTGTTCCTTTTTCTTCAATATGTTTTAAAGAATTTTCAATGATAGTTTTATCGCTTGAATTATTTATATCCAACAACGCCAAAGGGTAAATGCTCATGTATGGAGACATATGCCGATGCGATTCATCAAGATTTTGATTTTTTGCAACTGTAAGCCCGGTTTCATTTACATTATAATTTGGTAATTGTTCAAGTATTTGTTGCCAATGTTTTGCTTCATCGTTTTTACTTTCAGCATTACTTACTTCTGCAGCAGCATTAAATAAAAATTTCGCCAACGATAAATCATAATTCGTCCATGTTAAAAACCATGCGTTAATATTATTATCGTTGTATTCAGGGCTTGAACTTAATGGCAATTGTCGCATACCATTTTTTAATGTTGTAATATTTTCCAAATAAGTTGCAACATCATGTATGTATGGATATGCTTTATTTTTTAGGAACGCATCATCCATCGAATATTTCCATTGCCAGAAAAAATGTTGCGCACACCATGCAGCCGTTGTTGGTGACAATGAATATTGAATCCATCCTCCCATTGGATCACCATTTATCGTTTCAACTCCGGGAACATTTAATCCATCAACGCCAAAATATTGTTTGGTGAATTTTTGATTGTTGAGTTTTGTTTTCCATAACCAATCTGTATAAGTTAAAGCTTCTTTTAAATGATTACTTGTGTAAGCCGGCCAATAACTTAATTGTGTGTTAAGGTCATTATGGAAATCACCTTTCCATGGCGGGAGATTTCCATTATCTGCAGTCCACACAGCTTGCAATGTAATTGCCGGTGCACCTATACGTGCAACGCTTCCTAATTTGTACAACTCAAGCCAGTATTGCTTTTCAAGCAGTGAATCAGGAATACTAATCGAAGACTTCGACCAGAAATCTTTCCACCAATTTACATGTTCATTCCATCCGGTTGGCTCTTCAACATTTGTGTTTAATGGAGATATAGCTGCAGGTTTATCATTTGAAATCGTCCATGTTCCAATAACATGATTCTTTGAAAATTTTTTCCATTCAACCAACACTTCATAATAATGACCCTTGTAAGTTGGCTGATGATATAAAATAGAATTTTCAGTTTTTGTTACAGTACCTTTCGTATAATCCAATTTTTGCAAACCTTCACCTGCATGCGTATTATCATCTTCAACTTTATTTTCTCCTGCATAATCTGGAATGATAAGATGCGGCGCAACAATTTCAAAAATACTATCTGTTGAAGGCAAATTTTCAAAACCAAAATAACCGTGTTGTTTTGTTGCATGTATATAACAATTAAACACTACACCATTTTGAAATTTGATAGTGTTCAACGCTGTTGAGATATCCAACACATTTGAAACAACATTGCCGAAAGAGCTAACATTAAATTCTATTGCACCTGCAGGCAGTTTGGTTGGATAAACAACATTATCGTATGGTGCATCACCAAGTTTATGTACCGTGTCATAATCATTTGAAAGCACATGTTGTGTAACCCATTTAAAATTAAATTTTGAAATATCTATTGCCTTACGCTCATCCCACAAATCTGCTCTGTCAAGCGAAAGACGTAACGTATTATCTTTTTGCCATATCAAAACGCCAAGCATTCCATTTCCTAACGGCATTGCTTCATCCCATCTTTTTGCAAGATGATTAAACACTAAATTATCTTTTGATGTTGGTTGTGCTGATGCAAGAGCAAACGGAAATAAGATGAAGAGTAAAATATGTTTGATACGGGTTTTCATTTTTCAAGCATCGTTTAATAAATGATAAAATTTACAACAACGATATTACATAAAGTTGATAATCGGGCACATTAAATTAAAAGCCTGTTTAAACAATTAAACATGTTTGCGGTAATCTACAACTGTTTACGATGAAGAATTTTCAGATAATAAATGTGCGATTTCTGCCTGATAATTTTTTAGAAGTACAGGCAAACGTTTGCGTGATTTTTGCTAATGCAAGTATGATTTCATTCTTTCGCAAAAGCTTTTTTGTGTAATCATTTGAGTTTTTAACAGCAAAAAATAATCAGTTAGCTGTATGTTTGACATAATTCAATTTCGTTTAAATAAAATGTTTTTCTTAATGAAGAGACAATTGCTTTTTGTTTTTTTATTATTGATATGTCATGCAGCCCTTGCCCAGCAATTAAAATTTTCATCTGCGAATAATAACTGGAATTCAGACAGTCTCGGAAATTTTCGCTCAATCGTGCGTATTACAAAGCCTGCTGATGTAATTAGAACTTATATACAATGGAGAAGAAGAGACAAGCATCCTGAATTAAAACGCATTATTGTTGTTGATTCAAGCACCAATCAAAAAGTTTTAAATGCGTACGCCGAAAACATAACACGTGAGCATGGCGAAGTATATTTTCAGCCAATATCCGGCAACGGCACTTATTATATTTATTACATGCCGTATAAAAATGAAGGGCGCAGTAATTATCCTAAAGGTGTTTACCTGTCGCCGGAAGAAACAGCTTCGCAGGATTGGCTGAGTAAAGTAAGCGATACCATTGCAGTAACTTATTCATACGAGATACAATCAATAAACGCATTTAATTCCATGTATCCAATGGAAATAATTGCAGCGCAACGCGTGACGGATAGCATAGTGAAAGCTAATGCAGATAAAGCTTTCATTGTTTTTCCCGAAGACAGAATGCACCCGATAAAAATGAAAAATGATTTACCTGACAGATGGGTTACGCGAGGCGTAAAAAATATTTTTTCTGATACAGCATCAAGAGGTGAAAATTTTTCTTTTCAGTTAGGTGTTTACGCTTTGCAGGATTTAAGCAATGTAAAAGTTTCATTTACTGATTTAACATCTGCAGATAATAATATTATTTCTGCGCAAAATATTTCTTGCTTAAATACAGACGGAACAAGTTATGATGATAAGCCTTTACATTTTACAGTGAATGTTCCCGCAAAAACAGTGCAGGCATTGTGGTGTTTGGTTGATGTGCCGCAAGATATAACTGCAGGTTTATACCAGGGAAGAGCAACAGTTACAGACGCATCAAATTTTAAAACAGAAATAGCGCTGAATATATTTGTACGCGATACAATACTTGCAGATGGAGGTGTTAATGAACCATCAAAAATGACACGATTGAAATGGCTGAACTCTGATTTGGCACAGCAAAATACAGTTATCAAACCATACACGCCTTTAAAGGTTTCTGATAACACAGTCTCTTTATTGGGCAGAAAAATTTTACTGAATAATGATGGCTTGCCAAAACAAATTCAAACATTTTTTACAGAAGAAATGACGGGCTACACAAAGACACCGAAAAATATTTTGCAGGAACCTTTTCATTTTAATGTTTACACCGACACACAAAGAGTTGATTGGAAAAGTAGCGGTGTAGAATTTACTTCAACAAAAGAAGGAACTGTGAAATGGCAAAGCACATCCACATCTCCATCACTTCAAATGGATGTAACAGCATCTGCAGAATTTGACGGCTTTGTTTCATACAGTATTAAATTAATTGCATTAAAAGATGTGTTACTTTCAAACACAAGTCTTGTTATTCCATATAATACCAATGCGGCAAAATACATAATGGGCTTGAATTTGAAAGGGGAATCTATGCCTGATAAGTATGATTGGAAATGGGATGTTGCAAATAAAAACCAGGACGGCGCATGGATTGGTGATGTAAATGCAGGTATACAATTTTCGCTGCGTGATGAAAAATATGTTCGCCCGTTAAACACTAATTTTTATTTATTAAAACCATTAGTATTGCCAAAATCCTGGGGCAATGAAAACAAGGGCGGCATTAATATCAGCAAAGAAAAAAATACTGTACTTGTAAATAATTACAGCGGTGAAAGAGAAATGAAAGCAGGTGATACGCTCTATTATAATTTCAATTTACTCATTACGCCGTTTCATACTATCAACACAGATTTTCAATGGGCAACACGATTCTATCATGCATACAAACCTATTGATACAATAAAAGCAAGCGGAGCAACTGTTATAAATATTCATCACGCCACTGCAATAAATCCTTACATCAATTATCCTTTTATTGCGTGGCGCGAAATGAAAGCCTACATTGATTCTGCGCATGCCGTTGGTTTGAAAGTAAAAATTTATAATACTATTCGCGAGTTATCAAATCATGCGTATGAATTGCCTGCGCTGAGAAGTTTGGGGCATGAAATTTATTCACCCGGTAAAGGCGGCGGCTTCGCATGGTTGCAGGAACATTTGGATAGCGATTACATTGCTGCATGGTTTGTTCCGCAATTAAAAGACGCAGCGATTATTAATAGTGGTATGAACCGCTGGCATAATTATTATGTTGAAGGCATGAACTGGCTTACACAAAATGTAGGTATTGACGGAATTTATCTGGACGATGTTGCGTTTGATCGTGTAACAATGAAGCGCGTAAAAAGAGTGCTTACAAAAGATGAGCATCCGGGCATCATTGATTTGCATTCAGCGAATCAATATGATAAAGCAGATGGTTTTAATAACAGTGCGAATTTGTACATGGAAAATTTTCCGTACTTAAATCGGTTGTGGTTTGGTGAATATTTTGATTATGAAAATAACAATCCTGATTTTTTTCTTACAGAAGTGAGCGGAATTCCTTTTGGTTTAATGGGTGAAATGCTACAGGGCGGTGGTAACCCGTGGCGGGGTATGATTTACGGAATGACGAATCGTATGCCATGGAGCGACAATGCAGACCCGCGACCGATTTGGAAAGTGTGGGATGATTTTGGAATGCAGGGAACGAAAATGATTGGTTATTGGGTAAGTAATAATCCTGTAAAAACAACTAACAAAAATGTGTTAGCAACTGTGTATAAAAAGAAAGGCGCAGCATTAATTTCTATTGCAAGCTGGGCAAGCGAAGACACAGTTGTTCAATTAAAAATTAATTGGAAAAGTTTAGGTATTAATCCATCGCATGTAACAATAAGAGCGCCTGAAATAAAAAATTTTCAACCTGCAAAAACTTTTTCCGTTAATGATAAAATTATAGTTGAAAAAAATAAAGGGTGGTTACTAATAGTAAAACAGAAATAGTTTTATGTTGTCTTATTAATTCGATACTATTTTATTTATCATGAATAATTAATTCACCGTTTATTTTCACATCGCTATAGTTATCATTTTCTTCTTTAGGATGATTTAAAATATCCATAAGTATTTCTGCAGCTTTTGTGCCCTGCATATAAGGATGTTGCTCAACAGATGCCATTGGCGGGTTTAATAAATAAGAAGTGATGGGCAGATTGGCATAGCTTACAAAAGAAATATCCTTGTTTATTTTAAGCTTTAATTTTTTTGCATGATGCATTGCATCCAAAGCCACATAATCATTTATTGCAAGAATAGCTGTGGGTCTTGGTTTCGCAGAAAGCAATTCTTCAAGCGCAGCTTTTGTACTTTCAGGTGTAAGGTCAGTTGAAACTACAAGCGACATATCAATCTTAATTCTTCTTTTTATCATCACTTGTTTGTAAGCATCTGTTCTTTCTTTTGATGATTTCATTTCATCCGGTCCGTTAATTATACCAATGCGCCGATGCCCTTTCGTAATTAAATATTCAAGCGCTTCTTTTGTTCCTTCCGCCATATCATAATATACTTTATTTACATTGCTTAAAGCGGGAACCCGATCGAAAAATACGATTGGAATATTATTTCTTTTTAAGTCAGTGAAATGATCATAATTTTTTGTGTATTTGGCAAGCGACACAATTATACCGTCAACATGCTGGTTCTTCATAGCAGTAACAATTTGTTTTTCCTTTTCCACATCATCATGCGACTGTCCTATAAATACATGATATTTATTTTTTACAGCAACATCTTCTATACCGCTGATTGCATTAGAAAAAAACTCTTCTTTTAAATTGGGTAAAATAACACCTATTGTATAAGTTCTTCTTTGTTTGAAAAAAATTGCTATTTGATTCGGTTCATAATTTAATTGTTCTGCTAATTTTTGCACCTGCATTTTTGTTCGCAACCCGATACTTGGATGGTCATGCAAAGCCCTTGAAACGCTTGAAGGAGAAATATTAAGCTGTTTCGCAATTTCTTTTATGGTAGCAACTTTTTTCATTAAAAATGCAGAATGAAGTTAGTGAAACAACCGGGTAAAATTTAAGAGAAGATTTAAAAATGAGATTATTAAATACATAAATAAACCTTTGTGATCACTTAACTTAATTTTTTTTATGTTACTATAAAACGCATTCAAAGACTTAAGGAAAGATTAGAAGTTAAAAGATCTTTCTTCGTTACTGCTTATTTGAAAAGTTGCTGATAAGGCAAGGATGTTATCAAGACCTGTTTCAACAAAATAAATAGCAGTTTGTCCCGCAACAAAATAAGTTTCGAGCTTTGTAATTTTTATTTTTTACGTATTCATTGCGAGGTAACTTTAGTTTCATTTTCCGTAAATTCGCTACCTCATCAATAATTAAATTTATGGTTCTACATGTAAACGGCGAAAAGCATGAGGTCGCTGTGGAACCTGATGTTGCACTGCTAACCGTATTGCGCGACCACCTCGATTTAACAGGCAGCAAATATGGTTGCGGCGAAGGAGCTTGTGGCGCATGCACTGTGCTGATAAACGGAAACACTGCACACTCATGCAATACACCTGTAAGTTCCGTTGCGGGTAAAGAAATAATCACTATTGAGGGCGTTGAAAAAAGTGAAAAGCTTGCCGCACTGCAGAAAGCTTTTATGGCAACAGATGTTTTTCAATGTTCATATTGTGCATCGGGAATGATTATGGCGGCAGCAGCGCTGCTCAAAAAAAATCCTGCTCCATCTGAAGAAGCAATTGCACAGGCAATGAACGGAAATATCTGCCGCTGCGGTACATATCCTTACATCATTAAAGCTATTAAACTGGCTTCCGGATTATAAATCACATACAATGGAAAATTCAGATTATTCACCTCATCCATTTGAGCCGGCAACAGACGAACTTCCACCAAAACCCCGTTATCATTTTACACTCAGCCGGAGAAAGTTTTTTAAACTCGGCGGCAGCGGTTTAGTTGTTGCCTTTGTGTTACACGACCTTATTACACTCGGCAACAACAATATTTCTTCTGCGGTTGCACCACAATCGCCGGATGATGTGGATGCATGGATACAGATAGATGAAAACGGCGCAGTAAATGTTTTAACAGGTAAAGTTGAAGTGGGACAAAACATTCGTACTTCTTTGTCGCAGATTGTTGCCGAAGAACTGATGGTGCCCGTTTCATCAATTACTATGATTATGGGCGATACAGATCTTGTGCCTTATGATGCCGGTACTTTTGGTAGTCGCTCTACTCCGCAAATGGGCACGCAACTGCGCAAAGCGGCTGCTACGGCACGTGAAGCATTGATAGAACTCGCAGCAAAAAAATGGAACGTATCGGCAGCAAACCTGCATGCAGAAAACGGAATGATAATAAATGCAGCCACTAAAGAAAAAATTGGTTACGGAGAATTAACAAAGGGCAAGCAACTGGTAATGACGATTTCAGAC
>JAICKT010000502.1 GCA_025927795.1 Parafilimonas sp.
AGGGAAATTAGGCTAAATAAACATCAAGTAATCCTTCGGGCAGAACAACATGCACCTGCTTTTTTTTGCGGTCAATTTTTTTTAAAGTTTCTTCGTGTAAAGGAATAAGCACTTCTTTTTGCAGCACATTTATCTGTAATAAAATTTGTTGCGATTGTTCAATTACTGCTTGCACTTCACCTAATATTTTTTCATTTTCTATAACTGAAAAACCCATAAGATTTACAGGCGCTGTTTTGCTTACATGTTTTTCAAAATCATTTTTAGCAAGCCATATTTTTTTCTGAAGCAGTTTTGCCGCTTGCTCTTTTATAGCTAAGCTTTCAAATTTTAAAATGGTTTCTGTATTATTTTTTGAAGTTGATTTTTCAATGAAGTAAGGAAGTTGAATATTTTTTTCAATCTCAATAAACAAAACATCACCTTGCTTAAAAGCGGTTTTTTTACCAAGTATGTGTTTTAATAATAGTTCACCCTTTAAGCCAACAGTGGCAACAAGTTTACCGATGTGAATGTGTTCTTGCATTTCATCAAAAATATAATTCTTTACACTGTGAAAGTTTTAATAAATCTGAGATTACTTAAGGAATACGATTTACTCCTCTACTTTGGAGAGGCAATAAAAAAATCCCAATATTGCTATTGGGATTTTAAGAAAAATTTTCCAATGGTTACTTACACTTCTGCTGAATTTTCAGTTTCAACTTTTTTAGCAGCCGGCTGTGAATTTCTTGCAAGTCTTGATTTTCTGTGCTCATCGCTACGCCGCTTCATGTGTACCTCACGTTCCTCATGCCATTTCTGAAACTTTTGCATGGCTGCTGCTTCGTCAAACAAACCCAGTTTTACACCGCGCAATAAATGCTTTAGATAGAGCACTCCTTTAAAGGATAAGATGCGGCGAACAGTATCTGTTGGCTCAGCACCTTTGTGCAACCATTCTAATGCTTTCTGACGGTCTAACTGAATTGTTGCTGGAACAGTTAGTGGATTGTATGTCCCGATTTTCTGGATAAATTTTCCATCTCTCGGTGCACGGGCATCTGCTACTACGATAAAGTAGAAGGGACGCTTTTTGCTTCCGTGTCTTTGGAGTCTGATTTTTACTGCCATTTTAAATAGAAATTTAAAGGCCTTTTTTAAAAGGTTTAATGAATAATGGACTGCGAATGTAAGCGATAATTTACAATCACTGAAACTGTAGAATTAAAAATTAAATAAATTTTTATGAGCGGCGCATTCCGGGCATTTTCATGCCTGCCATTGGCATTTTATTCATCATTTTCATCATCTGTTTCATCTGATCAAATTGCTTCATCAGCGCATTAATATCTTCCATAGATTTTCCCGAGCCTTTTGCCAAACGCTGCCTCCTGCTCTGATTAATTATATCAGGATTTGCCCGTTCAAAAGGTGTCATTGAATTTATTACCGCTTCCACTCCTTTAAAAGCATCATCACTAATATCAACATCTTTAATGGCTTTACCAACGCCGGGTATCATGCCCATTAAATCTTTTATATTTCCCATCTTTTTTATCTGCTGAAGCTGGTCGTAAAAATCCTGGAAATCGAACTGGTTTTTACGAATTTTTTTCTCAAGTTTTTTTGCCTGCTCTTCATCAAATTGCGCCTGCGCTTTTTCAACGAGTGTTGTTATATCACCCATTCCCAAAATGCGCTGCGCCATACGTTCAGGATAAAAAATGTCAAGCGTATCTAATTTTTCACCACTGCTTACAAATTTTATGGGTTTCTGTACAGTGTATTGAATTGATAATGCCGCACCACCTCTCGTATCGCCATCAAGCTTTGTTAAAACAACACCGGAAAAATCAAGACGGTCATTAAAAGCTTTTGCCGTATTTACAGCATCCTGACCTGTCATCGAATCAACAACAAATAATATTTCTGTTGGATTAACCGCCGCTTTGATGTTTGCAACTTCGGTCATCATTGTTTCATCAATTGCCAAACGACCGGCAGTGTCTATGATAACAACATTTTTATTTTTTGTTTTTGCTTCTTTGATGGCATTTTGTGCAATAGCAACTGCATCTTTTGTTTCGGGTTCGCTGTAAACTTCAACGTTAATTTGTTCGCCTAAAACTTTTAATTGTTCAATAGCTGCGGGGCGGTAAATATCTGCAGCAACAAGCAACGGAGATTTCTTCTGGCTCTTTAAAAAATTAGCAAGCTTTCCGCTGAAAGTTGTTTTACCACTACCTTGTAAACCTGCAATTAATACTACCGCCGGATTACCGTTTATTTCAAATTTCGCTTCGGTGCCGCCCATTAATTCCGTCAACTCATCCTGAACAATCTTTAACATTAATTGTCCGGGACTAATTGCATTGATTACTTTTTCGCCGGTTGCTTTATCTTTTACTTTATCTGTAAACTCTTTTGCGATTTTGTAGTTAACATCGGCATCAATTAAAGCGCGGCGAATATCTTTTACGGTGTTGGCAATATTCAGTTCATTGATTCTCGCTTCACCTTTTAAGTTTTTAAAGGCGCCTTCGAGTCTTTCGGTTAAATTGTTGAACATAAAAAAAATTGGGTTGCAAAGATAATTGCTGCAGGTAATTTATTTAGACGTCATTTCTAACGAAGGAGAAATCTCTATTGTTTTAACAGCATTAATTTTATGAGATGTCTCACTATCGTTCAACATGACGCTCTAACCATCTTAAATTTCCTGTAATTTAGATTTTATTTAAAAGATTTTTATGATACAACGCATACAAACAATCTGGCTGTTGCTTGCATCTGCCTGCGCTTTTCTAACTATGAAATTTGCATTTTATTTTATAGGTCCGCATCCTGATATGCCATCTGATCAATTTAATGCTACAACAAACATGATTATATTAATACTAACTTCTATGCTGGGAACACTTTGCCTGTTTACAATCTTTATCTTCAAGCAAAGAAAACTGCAGTTATGG
>JAICKT010000330.1 GCA_025927795.1 Parafilimonas sp.
AGTACGCACCTGCAAATTGTATTTATTTACTGCATCATTATAATCTCGGCGCGCAATATTTATACGATTTTCTGTTCCTTCAATCTGCGTTTGAAAATCGCGGAAAGCCTGTGTGGTTTGCAATTGCGGATAAGCTTCTGCAACAGCAAGCAATCTTCCGAATGCACTTTGCAACTGACCCTGTGCCTGCTGATATTGTGCAAGCGAATTGGCATCGTTTACATCAACATGAATACTGGTAGCTTTTGCACGCGCCTCTATAACTGCTGTTAAGGTTGATTTTTCAAAATTGGCAGAACCCTGAATTGTTTTTACAACACTATTGTATAAATCTGTTCTGCGCTGATAGTTTGTTTCTACATTACTCCATGATTGTTGAACAGTTTGATCACCTTTCACCAAACCGTTATAACTATTGCACCCGCAACCTGCAAGCACAACAATTAAGGCAAGCACTATTATTAAACCAAGATTTCTTGTTTTCATCTGTATGTTTTTTTGATTTTAATTGTTAAAGGAACTCACCATAAAAATTTTCATCGCTATCATTGTAAAGTTGCTTGAAAAATTTTATGACTCATTTCATTTTTGTTTAAAATTTTGATTAAAGGTATTATCAAAATAAATACCTGATGTTTTATTTACTGACGTTACGTCATTACCATTCGTCAAATTATTTTTGATACGATGCTGCAATTTCATTTCAACTCAAGCACCACGCAAGTTGATTTATCTTCATTCTTATTATGTAGTATTATATCTGTGTTTGAATTGAAGAAAGCATATTCGCCTGTTGCGATTGTTTTGTTTGATGTATTCACTTTTCCGGAAATGCAAACCAGCAAATGAGCACAACTGCTTTTATTAATATGGAAAGCATTATCTGCTAAATCAAACTTGTAAACACGAACAAGATTATTGTTGATTGCGGTTTCAACATTATTTTCTTGTAGTGCATTGCATGAATCTGGTGAAGGGTTTGCTTTTGCCAATTCAATATCCATAACATGAAAAATATTATTACCTGAATTGTAAACGCGATGTGTAACCGGATTTGCTTTATAATCAACAAAGCTTGTTGAACCTGCTGTAACATCGCCGGGCGCTGATGGTGCTTCACCAAATTTTTGTATGCCAATTGTTGAATTGGAAATAATTACGATTACTGATGGCGCTGCATGAACATGATATTGTGTTGTGTCACCCGCATTCAGATGTACATCAAGTAATCTTATATAATCATTTACCAAAACAGGTTTGTGATGCGGCTCTTTAATAACAGGAACCTGTGCAGAGATATTATTATATGCAATAAAAATTATTAAAAATTGAAAAATGCATTTTATATTCTTCATTAGATGAATTTAAGCTTAAGTTATTAAAATAAAAAGCGGTCAATTGTTTAACCGCTATACAATAACATTCAAAGAAATTATTTATTTATCGCAGCAATCCCCGGCAATTCTTTTCCTTCAAAAAACTCAAGCATTGCGCCGCCACCTGTTGATACATAACTTACCTTATCTGCAAAACCAAACTGGTTAACAGCAGCAACACTATCGCCGCCACCAACCAATGAATAAGCGCCTTTTTCGGTAGCTTCTGCTACTGCTTTTGCAATTGCTTTTGTACCATGCTGAAAATTTTCCATTTCAAAAACGCCCATTGGTCCATTCCACAAAATTGTTTTAGCATTATGTATCACTTTTATAAACATATCGCAAGCCATCGTTCCAATATCCAAACCCATCCATCCATCAGGAATATTTGTACTCATAGATGACGAAACACTTGCGTCTGCCGCAAATTTGTCTGCAATAATTGAGTCGCTTGGTAAATGGATACAGGAGTTTTTTTCTGCGGCTTTATCCATAATTTCTTTTGCCGTTTCAATGCGATCGTCTTCGCATAAAGAAGAACCAATATTGCCGCCTTCTGCCTTAAAAAAAGTATAAGCCATTCCGCCGCCGATAATTATATCTGTTGCTCTTTCCAAAAGATTTTCAAGAATTAAAATTTTGTCGCTCACTTTAGCACCGCCAATAATTGCAACAAAAGGTTTTTCCGCGCTTTTCAAAACTTTTTCAGCCGCCTTAATTTCGCTTTCCATCAGTAAGCCGAACATTTTTTTTTCTTTAGGAAAAAATTTTGCAATAACTGCTGTAGAAGCATGTGCACGATGCGCCGTACCAAAAGCATCATTCACATATACATCACCAATCTTTGATAATTTTTCTGCAAATGCTTCATCACCTTTTTCTTCTTCTTTATAAAAGCGAAGATTTTCCAGCAACAAAACATCGCCAGGTTTTAGTGCCGATGCTTTTTGCTTTGCGCCTTCACCAATACAATCATCAGCAAACTGGATTGCTTTTCCATCAAGTAACTCGCTTAAATGTTTTACTAAATGCCTTAAAGATGATTTTTCTTCAGGCCCTTCTTTTGGTCTTCCAAGATGACTCATTAATATAACACTGCCGCCATCGTTCAATATTTTTTTTATAGTTGGAATAGCTGCCTTCATCCTTGTATCATCTTTTATCTCAAAAGTTTTTTTATCAACCGGTACATTAAAATCAACACGAATTAATGCTTTTTGGTTAGCGAAATTGTATTCTGAAAATTTACTCATATTTAAAATTTGAAAGACTGTAAAAGTAGTGAGAGAAGAATACAAATAAGAAAGTTGAAACTACTATTTTAAATATCTTTTTGAAGTTTATACTTATAAATTCGCAGCTTCAATGCAATCAAACAAAAACAAAAAATGGTGGCTTACACCCTTGCTTTTAATACTTGCAATTGTTGCATTGCATTTAGTTTCGCTGCAGGGATATTGGATTGAAAAAGTTTATAGCACACATATTTTTCCGCCGGTAGCATTTCTGCTAAGATTATTAACCGGCTGGCTGCCTTTTAGTTTGGGCGATGTTTTATATGGTTTGGCTTTTATATGGATTTTATACAAAACAGTTCGGTTCTTTCGCCATAAACCAACATGGAGAAAATTTTTATTTGCGCTTAGAAACCTTGCAGTAAAATTTTTATGGGTGTATGTATTTTTTTTATTGATGTGGGGATTAAACTATTATCGCTATGGTATCGGTTATCAATTAAATATTATTCCGGAAAGCTACAGCACTGAAGATCTTAAAAATACAACCGCACAACTGCTGGTGAATTTAAATAATAGTGCGAGAAAATTAAACAGTCTTCACTATACTTATCCTTCTGATAAAATTATTTTTCAGCAGGCAACTGACATGTATAACAACGCTGAAAATAAATATACATTTCTTAATTACAAACATGCTGCTGTAAAGAAAATGTTTGTTGGAACTATAGGAAATTATTGCGGTTTTCTTGGTTATTATAATCCGTTTACCGGCGAAGCACAGGTTAATACAGTTGTGCCGTCGTTTGTAATTCCATTTACAACATGTCATGAAATGGCACATCAAATTGGTTATGCCAGCGAAAGTGAAGCAAGCTTTGTTGGTTACCTTGTAACAAAGTATAATAATGTGCCTGTGTTTAATTACTCCGCATATTTCGATTTATTCACTTATGCAAATGCGGAGCTTTATCATCGTGATTCTGTTGCTGCAAAACAAAATGTAAAGCTGCTTGATACACTCGTTAAAAAAGATTATGCGGCTTATAGAAAATATTTGAATGCATATAGAAATCCAATTGAACCTTTGCTCACAAAATTGTACGGCAGCTATCTTAAAGCGCATAACCAGCCGCAAGGCATAGAAAGCTATGATGAAGTGGTAGCATGGATTGTAGCATATCATAAAAAATATGGAACGCTGTAAATCTCTTATATTTTATTGCTTATGTAATAGATACCGATGCAATAAAGTCAATACAGTTTATCTAAGTGCAATACGCGCTATTATATAAATTTCTATTATCAATTTAAAAGTTATATTTAGGAAATTAATCTTTTCTCTTTCTTCACTTTAAAACAAAGGAGGTACTTTATGAAATTTATGGTTACATGGCGTATTCATACGGATAAACGCCATGCTGCACTTAATGCATTCGCGCAAATGACTGCAGACGATGACAAAAAAGACATGGGTGATAAAATAAAACTAATTGGACGATGGCATGATATAGGCGAAGGTACAGGAGTAGCAATTTGCGAATGTGATGATGCAATGGCATTGGCAAACTGGGCACTTAACTGGAACGAAGCTCTCGACATTCAAACAAGAGCAGTTTTGGATGATGAAGAAACGAGAGCTGTAGGTTTGCAAAGAGCTGCAGAAGCTGCTAAGATCAAAACTACAGTCATTGAAAATTAGCACGCTTATTTTTTGACTTGCCAAAATGTAATTTAAAAATGTCCTTCTAAAAACAGAGGGACATTTCTTTCTCCATTCCGATGAGTTGCAACTTCGCCGCACCTATTTAAGTTTGTAACTTTTATTAATCGTAAGCAGCATACAGTTGAAGCTATAAACTTCAGATAAAACAAGAGAAGGATTGAAATATATTTTTTGGTTAAAGAATGCAGCAAATTATCATTGGATGATACTAAATGTTCAGTTATAATTCATCATATCTAATGAAGCAGAAAAATATTTGAAAGCATACTCTAATTTTATAAAAATTTCACTCATGAGCATCTATACTTCCCAAACATATATTGTTGCGCTGTTAACCATCATTAGTTTATTTACAGTAAAATTTGCAACCGCACAATTAGAAGAAGACCAACTTAAAAATGTGATTGACTCTAAGAATTTTTCGTTCACAGTAACACATGAGTCGGGTGGTGATTTTGCTCTCGGTAATTATTATCTGCACGTTGTAAACGATTCTTTAAGCGTGATGCTTCCTTATTCCGGGCGATCAGGCACGGCATCTTATACGGTTGATGATAACGGCATTAATATACACACTAAAGATTTTACTTACCAGGCGACTCTTTTAAAAAATCGCAATTATACTATTAGGATTACGCTCAACAATGATAGAATCACGAAGTCTTTTTCTCTGCAGGTGAATAAAAAAGGTATTGCTATGCTTGTTGCAAATTGTATAAATAGAGATAACTCTGTTTATACGGGAGTAATTCAGAATTTGTAATCTTTTATTTGTGCAAGCTCTGTTCTGCTAAAATGAGAAAGTAAAAAAGTTAATAATTATTCTCAAGCCAAAGCTATAT
>JAICKT010000186.1 GCA_025927795.1 Parafilimonas sp.
AATAACTGTTTTCTTTTCAAGCCGTTTATATTCCTCAAAAAAATGACGCAGTTCTTCAAAAAAATGGCGTGGTAATTCTTCAATATTATTATAATGATTTACACCAGGGTCGTGATTGGCAACAGAAATAATTTTATCATCTGCATCGCCGCCATCAACCATTTGCATTACACCAATAACTTTTGCTTCCATTAATGTAAGCGGCTGCACCGGTAAAGATGTTATCACTAAAATATCCAGCGGGTCTTTATCATCGCCATAGGTTTGCGGAATAAAACCGTAGTTTACGGGGTAATAAAAAGAGGAATAAATAACGCGGTCTAATTTTAATAAGCCGGTCTGTTTATCAATTTCATATTTACAGCGCGAACCCTGCGAAATTTCTATAATTGCATTTACAATTCTCGGTGCTTTTTCTCCGTAAGGAACGCCGTGCCATGGATGCAGAACTGTCATCATAATAATTTATTTATCGGGATGATAAAAAAGCACATTTACTTTTTCCATTGTTATTAAGCCGCCCTTTTTACTTTGTTCAAACAGTTGTTGAATTACAGGAATAAATTTTTGAATATTATTTTCTGTGTCAACAATCTCAACTATTATAGGCAGGTCGGCAGAAATTTCAATCAGCCTTGCTTCATGAATTACGCTGCTGGCGCCAAACCCCATTATACCGCGCAAAACTGTTGCACCTGAAATATTATTTTTTCGCGCAGCTTTTACGATGCATTCATAAACAGGCACGTGACCAATGTGATCGGCTTCACCTGTAAATATCCGCAGCAATACTGATTCTCCTTTTAACTCCATATTGAAAAGCTTAAATATATTTTACGCAGGCAATTCCAAGAAATACGCCTGCTATGCCTAACACTATACTTAAAAAAATATACAGAGCAAAATATAAGTAATCGCCTGTGCGCAGCAGGTTCATATTCTCAAATGCAAATGTGCTGAATGTAGTATATCCGCCGCAAAAACCAGTTGTTAATGCTATACGCCATTCTGGCGAAAGCAAATTACCTTTTTCACCCAACGCATAAAATAACCCAATTAAAAAACAGCCGGTAATATTTACCGTAAATGTTCCATACGGAAAAACAAACGGGCTTGAACCTGCCACCAGGTTCTGAACAATATATCTTGTTGCGCCACCAATACCGCTACCTAAGAAAACAATTAAAACGGTCTTCATGTATGAATTATGTTTTATTCATCATATTATTTTCTGAATTAGTTTTTTAAACTGAAGCAGATAAATTCAAATGACTCATTTTCTTTTACAACAAAAAATAAATTTATAGCCTGAATATCACAAACGTAATTTTTGTAAAGTTACCTCAGAGATTTCCGTTGAAAGTATATTTAAAATCAACGAGCCATTTATCGTTGCGCTTTATCAATTTTACCTTACGTGCAAACTGGTCGTAAGAATTTTTGTAATTGATAATGTGCATCGTATCATTCAGTGTTGCATCTTCATTAATAATAATTGAAGCCAGTGCGTATGCATGTTTTTGATCTTCGCTTTTACCATCATAATCTCTTTTTATTTTTAAAAGCTCTTTTTGGTTTTCGCTGTCATCAATCATGTAAGCTGTGGCTTTATTAAAATCACCTTTCAGGCAACCATCAATAAATTCATGAGCACCTTCCAATGCTGTTGGTGCCGGTGGATATTGTTGCCTGCAGCTACAAATTGAAAACATTAAAATGAAACAAGATATATATTTAGAGATGTTCATGTACTTCAAAAGTACGCTCAAAAATATTTTTGAAAGAAAACCTTGCCATACAAAAAACTTTTGTAATATTAGCACTGCATTACTCCAAAACAATTCATAGCCTCCGATACTTATTGAAAAACTACCCGCTGTTTATTAGTGCAATGTTGCAGTGAAAATCTTTATTGATTTTGAAACCTTTTATCTTTTTAAAACGACAAAATATTAGAATTCCATTTTACGATAAATCCAAAATGGAATTGAAACAATAAAAATTAATTCTTATGAGCGGATTCCCAATTATTGACCTGATAGCTGGAATAATTTTCGTTTACTTCCTCTTAAGTATAGTTTGCAGTTCTGTTGTTGAAATGATATTAACTGCACTTAAGGCGAGAGGAAAGTTATTAGCAGAATGGTTATTTAAAATATTTGATCAACAGGTGCAGGTTGGCAACACAAAAGAATCGCTTGGACAGGCTATTATGGATCATTGTGCGGTAACAGCTTTATCAGAAAAAGGAAAATCGCCATCCTATATTGACGCAAAGAATTTTACTTCAGCCGTGCTTGAGAAACTAACTTTCGATACTAATAATCCAACAAGTATTGCAAACGATTTGAATACTTTTATAGTTAAACTTCAGCAAACAGATATTTTATCGGTTGAACTAAAGCGCGCATTTCTAACATATGCTTATGAAGCAAGAGATGCATATAAAAATACCAGTGATAAAACAATAAGTGACATTCAAATATTTCGTGCGAAAATTGAGAACTGGTTTGACACATCAATGGATCGTTTAACCGGTGATTTTAAAAGAAGATTTTCAAGACCGGCTACATTTATTGTTGCAACAATTACTGTAATACTGATGAATGCAGACAGTGTAAATATTGCTAAGTATTTATACAGTAACCCTGAAGCAAGAGCGCAGGTTGCAGCCCAGGCATACAAAGCAGCGCAAGACAGTACGCAGAGTTTTAATAAAAGAATCGCTGCGATGCAAAATGCAAATGATACTACAGTTAAACAACTGCAGTCAACTTTTCAAACAGGACTTGATAATATTAATACCGCAAAAGCAGCATTAAATCAAAATCTTCCATTCGGCTGGGAGGCAACAAATTTTAAAGAGCTTAACGGGTTTTTTATAATCCTATCTAAAATATTAGGACTTGCTGTTACCATACTTGCTGTTATGCTTGGTGCACCTTTTTGGTTTGATTTATTAAACAAAGTAACTAACCTGCGTGGTACCGGCTCAAAGCCTTCAAGCAGCGCCGGCGCAGATAATACAACTTCAGCAACACCGGCAGTTGCGCCAATAACAGTAACTGTAAATTCAAATAAGGATGAGGAGGCCGCAGGTTAATTATGCCACACATGATTGTAACAGTAAATAAATTAAACAGGCGCTCAACGCCTATTGCAAATGTTGCAGATAAAAGCAATATTATAGATACTGTAAGCAAAGGTTTTAGTTTTGACAGTATTGAACAAACAACAAATGCTGCGGGCGCCTGGTATAAAGATGCGCTCAATAATTATTATTGGGCAGGCGGCTTAATGGTTGATGGTGCAACAACCGAAACTCTATCTGCAAATGCAACAGTTACAATACCAGCTTCATCAACGCTGCTTAAACCACCTTCGCTTACTCCGCATGATATGCCTTTAAGCAAGTCGCAATGCATTGTTTGTTCAAACTGGCTGAAAGATAATTTTGAAGACAAAATAATTGCAGCCGTAAAAAATACACCATTTGACGAAACGCTTGTTTATGCTATTGCCTGCCAGGAAACAGCACAAAAATGGCAACTGTGGATTAATGTGGCGGATGCAGCTACGATAATAGAAAGATGCGTGTTTGATGCAAGTGGAGATTTTCCCGACACAACGCGTGGTGCATTTCCTAAAAATAAAAATGAATTTATACCTGAATATGGAAATGTACTTACACAAATGTTGGTTGATGAAGGCAATAAAATGCGCGCAATGCCACAGCCTGGTTTTCCGCATGGATATGGTGCAGCAGCCTTTTTATATAAAGGCTACGGTATATTTCAATATGATTTGCAAAATATAAAAACGGATAAAAGTTTTTTTGCTGATAAACTTTGGTATTCAATTGATGAATGTCTTGCAAGATTAATTAAAGAATTAAATACAAAATGGAAAGCGCATACAAATGACATGTACAATACAGTTAAAGCGTATAATGGCAGCGGAAGCAGGGCAGAGCAATACGCGCAAAGAGTATCGCAATTTTATACATGGATAAAGGCAGTGTAACACTAATATAATAAGGTGGGCTTTGCCAAAAATTTATTCCAATAAACTAAAATTATAATTTATGTCATTCAAAATTTCGCGTTATGGCTGGCAGCCTGATTTGCCTGACCAACGCGATTTTCAATACAAAGCACCCGCAGCATTTTTAAGAGCACTGCCTAAAAAAGTTGATTTACGAAAACAATGCCCGCCGGTATATAACCAGGAAGATTTGGGAAGTTGCACAGCTAACTCCATCGGTGCAGCATTTGAATTTGAGATGATGAAGCAGCATGCCGCAGACTTGTTTATGCCTTCACGCCTGTTTATTTATTATAATGAAAGGTCCATAGAACACACAATAAAAACAGATAGTGGCGCGCAAATTCGTGATGGAATAAAAACTGTGAGCAAACAAGGTGTATGCGCTGAAAAAATTTGGCCATATATAATAAATAAGTTTACAAAAAAACCATCATCATCAGCTTTCACTGCGGCTAAAAAGAACCAGGTACTTTCTTATCAGCGTGTGGTGCAAACGCTTTCCCAAATGAAAGGTTGTTTGGCTTCCGGTTATCCTTTTGTATTTGGATTTACTGTGTACGATTCTTTCGAAGGAGAAACTGTAGCTAAAACAGGAAAACTTAATATGCCCGGTAAACATGAAAAAGTAGTAGGAGGACATGCGGTATTAGCTGTAGGTTATGACGATAAGACCAAACGTTTTATTGTAAGAAACAGTTGGGGAAAAGAATGGGGAATGGACGGTTATTTTACCATGCCTTATGATTATCTTCTTAATGAAAATTTGGCTGATGATTTCTGGACGATACGTATTGTAGAATGTAGTCCTTCAATAAAAAAATCAAATTCTAAAACTATAAAAGCAAACGGGGTAAATTAATAACTGAACATCTTTATCAAAGAACTTAATTAACATGACAATAAAATAAAACTTGTAATATGAATAAGATAATATCTCTAAACAAAAATTTTTACTGGCTTTTTTTATTAGCCTCGCTAATCAGTTGCAAGCCAACGATAGCATTATATGATCAGTATGCATATACACAGGCAACTTCATTAAAAGTAGATATGCAAAATCTTGCTTTGGAATCAGACAGCATAAGTTATGATGCTGCAAAACCAGACATTGATAAAGTAAATGTTGAACTGCAAAAAGCTTATGAGTATAACAAAGGAAGAGATTTAAATTCTCTATCAACAAAACAATATGAAATACTTGTTTCTGATAAAGAGTTTTATAAGCAGTTTTTAAATAACTGGAAATCCAGTGGTAAGGAAAATGCAGCATTCGCACAAGATGCAAGTGAAAAAATTGGTCAGCTTTTAGACCAGGTTATAAAACTTGAAAATGGAAAAAACAAACCTCAGTAACTAATTAAAAATTATTTTATGGCAATTGATTTTAAAGATTTATTCGCACAGTTAAAAACGGCTGTTGTTGATCTTGCAAAAGAAAAATTTAAAGACTTAGCTTCTGAAGCAGCCAGTGATGGTACAAGCTTGCTGCACACTATTCAGGATGACCTGAAAAGGTACACTCAAGAATTAGAAGACGGAAAAATAACACCCGAGCAATTTAAAATTCTTCTTATTGGTAATAAAGATTTAATAGAAATGAGTGCCCTTACGCAGGCAGGTTTAGCTGAAGCAGCAGCAGATGCTTTTAAAACAGAAGTATTTAATATGATTGAAAATACCGTGCTTTCAATAATATAAAGCAAAATATAAATACGGCGATTATTAAAAGTGCATAATGATAAAGCAACAGTTGTTTCATTTAAGATATTTAATAATAAAAGATATTTTCTAACAATTACCATGGAGAAATATTGCATTCTTTGTATTGATGGCGGTGGTCTAAGAGGTGTTGTTCCGCTAACTATTTTAAAAACAATTGAAGCAAAAACAGGTAAGCGCATTCATGAGTTGTTTAATTTTATTGCAGGTACATCAACAGGCGGACTAATTACTGCAGCCATTTCTATAAAAAATCCATTGAATCCGGTTGAACCTCTTTATACGTTAGATGATGTGATAGATGTTTATGTGCACAGAGGGCATGAAATTTTTCCTGAACGCACAAAAATCGGCAACTTTTTACACGGAGCTGAAGACCTGTTCAGGCCTAAGTTTAGCGACTCAGGTATAAAGACAGTGTTTACAGATGTTTTGAAAAATTATAAAATGCTCGATTGCCTGAATGATATTATGATATGTTCGTACGATCTGAATAATAATATTCCCTTATTCTTTAAATCACGGGCTGCAAAAAATAATGCTGCACAAAATGCATTACTGTATGATGTTTGTCGCGCCACTTCTGCAGGTCCAAGTTATCTTCCATCGTATGAATTTTTTTATCCGAATGATGCAGAAAACCCAAACAGAAATTGTATTGATGGCGGCGTATATGTAAACAATCCGTCAATGGCGGCTTTAGTTGAGTTTTCTAAATATCATCGTGATTATTTACCATCTTTTCCTGCAGATACAGGCATAGATTACGATAACGTGTTTGTGCTTTCGCTCGGCACTGGCAGTTACACAGGCAAAATAAATGATTCTGATACTTTAAATAAAGGTGAAATATACTGGGCGCAGCAGATAAGTGAAATTATGATGCGGGGTGTAAATCGCGCTACAGATTATGAAATGAGTGAAATGATGGATAAAGAAAATTATTTAAGGCTTACGATTGCCATTGACACTAATACACATTCTGAAATGACAAACTCCAGCTCTGAAACAACACAATACCTGGTAGCTGCTACAAATGATATGCTGGCACAAAAAGATAATGATATCAACAACTTTATTAATAAGATGCTTGCCTGAACATGTGATTCAGGAAGCATAATTTATATTCAAATTACAGCTTAACAGTATTGAGATAATTACAAATCTTAGTTTTAAGTAATGAAATCTTTTTTATTAATTTTTTTATTGATTTACGCCTCTTTGCTATCTGCCCAACAATCTTCATTACTTCAAATAAATGATACACTCACCGCACATCAATACGAATTTTCTGCACTCGCAAAATGGAAAAATAAAATATTACTTATTCCGCAAAACCGTAAAAATGTTATTGATTCCGTTTTTATGATTGATAGTGCAGCGATTGATCAATCAATACAAAAAAATACACTTGCTGCACATATAACATTCGCAATAAAAAATATTAAACACGCAGGAGCAAAAAAAGATTCATTATTTATCGGAAATATTTTGTTGAATAAATATGATGGCTTTGAGGCAGCAGTTGTAAAAGATGATACCATATTTTTTTCGCTGGAAGCTGATACAAGCTTTTGTTATTTAATAAAAGGTGTGATTAATGAAAAATCAAAATCAAAAGAGCTTTTGCAGGATACACAACACATTTCTAACACGTATAACATAAATAATGCAGGTTACGAAAGTCTTGCATTATCGCCACAAAAAAATTTACTGATTGCTTTTTTTGAATGTAATAAAGACACAGCAACCGCAAAAGCATTTATATTTAATACATCATTAAAACAAAAACCAATAATGCTGCAATGGGCGCAGCCACTGTATTTCAGGCTAACAGATGTTTATGCTTTAAATGATAGTGAATTAATTGGTGTTAATCATTTATTCACCAGTAAAGATTATCCTTTTGAGCGCGATGCGTATATTCAATGTGAAAATTTAGGTGACGTTGAAAAACAATTGAGCAATGGCGGAAATATTGATACCAGTTTCACGCAAATTGTGAGACTGACAATTCAAAACAATAAAATAAACTGGCAACCGCTTGCATTTATTTCTTTAAACGAAGCAGATAATTATGAAGGCATTGTTTCTTTTAAAGACGGAGCATTAATAATGGTGGATGGTGAACCGGGAAATAATCCTTGTAAACTAACTTATGTGAAGTTTTAATAGTTTGGAAAGAGTTACCTGTAAATAGAAAATTTTCGATTAATAATTTTATCATTCATCACTCATAAATCTTTTTTATGCCATACTTTGATTTTCATGTGCATCCAACATTAAAATGCATGTTCTCAGAAGCCAATGCCAAAACAAGTCCGTGGGTTGATATTGATGTAAAAAAAATTTCCTGGATATTAAGATGGTGTACTGATTTTGAATATATACTTGGTTCGCAGGCAGATTTGCGCATGTTAAACGAAAGTAAAGCTGATCTTATTTGCGTTGCCATATTTGTGCCCGAACGCGGAATGACGAATAATTCACTTATTCTGCAACAGGCAAAAGGCACGTTGCATCCTTATTTAAATTATGAGCGGCTGCAAAAAATAAATGATGAAACTTTAAAGCCTTACCCGGATTTGGTTAATGAAGATTTAGATGTGTTGCTTAACGCCAAACGTTTTGGCATAACAGATAAGGAAATTGTACCCCTTACAAAAGATGTTGTATTCAATTCCGATGATGCTTCAAAAACTTATGTAGTGTTTAGTGTTGAAGGCTTGCATTCACTTTCACCAACTATGGACAAAACAAAAATTGATTGT
>JAICKT010000563.1 GCA_025927795.1 Parafilimonas sp.
AATTGATGAGGAGCATTTACAACCAAACTTTAGAACAAAACGAATTTGAATTGCAGTTCATCGTAAAAAATAATGATAAAGAAATGCCGATAAAATTGGGGAATATATATGGCGCCTTGAATTATGATAAAGATGATAGCACCAATACCGTTGAGTTTATGCCTAATCAAAATGAAGTTGCTGTAATTTATAAAGATGCAAAGCCAGAGGAAACTTATCTTGCTTCCGACTCATCTATAAAAAAAGATTTTCAATTATCTACTTTAATTTTTGCGCCGGGTGAATCAATTGTTATAGAACAAAATGGTTATTATTATGACCAGGAAGATATAACTACAAACGGCTATCTTGCTTTTAAAAAGATCGGCGACATGTTGCCCTATGATTATGAACCGGAATGATGCTGGAAAATGTACGATCTATAGACTTTAATGCAGTATGCTCTTATATTAATTTCATTGAATTGCTTAGGTTGACGATCTCTTAAAATTAATCAGATAGATTTTATTTTGTACATCACACACCGTACTTCGTACTTATTTTATCTCCTTCACTTTTTCCCAAATTTCGGGTAGGCGTTTTAGTAACACCAATTCTTTTCTTTTACTAAAAAATTCCTGTATAGGTGTTCCCCAATAAGTTTTGTTTCCTTCTATACTCGATGTAATTCCAGCCTGGCCCATTACTACAGCATTATCGCCAATGGTGATTGTTTTGTTTACACCTACCTGGCCCCAGAGAATTACACCGTCACCTAATGTAGTGCCTCCTGCTATACCAACCTGCGCAGCGATAATGCAGTTTTTGCCAATTACAACTTCATGGCCAATATGAATTAAATTATCAAGCTTAGTTCCCATTCCGATTTTTGTAGAATCACTCACACCTCTGTCAATGGTACAGTTTGCGCCTATTTCCACATCATCTTCAATTATTACATTGCCACAGGCAGGCATTTTTTTATACCATGCTTTACGATCTTTTTTTGTGTTTAAATAGAATGCATCACTGCCTATCACAACGCCCGAATGTATTTCAACATTGTTACCGATAATAGTATAATCATAAATTGAAACATTGGGATGAATGATGCAGCCATCACCAAGTGTAACATGATTACCTAAAAACACATTTTGCATTACAATTGTATTCTTACCAACTACAGCAGTATCGCTTATCATTTTATCAGCAGCAATAAAAGGGCGAAAGTGTTTTACAATTTTCGAGTATGCCTCAAATGGTTCATCAGTTATGAATAAAGTTTTGCCGTCAGGTACTTCCGTTTTTTTATTTATAATAATAAATGTTGCTGCGCTGTTAAGACATGCATCATAGTATTTAGGATGATCAACAAAAACTATATCACCTGCATTTACTTTATGAATTTCGTTGATGCCGGTTGCTGAAGAATTTTCGTTGCCTGCAATTTCAGCGTTAATAAAATCAGCAATCCATTGTGCGGAAACGGGAGAAGGAAATTGCATACAGAGTAATTTTTATCAAAGATAGTTTGTGGCTTTTATGTAAAGCGTAGTTTAATTATCATGTAATGCATAAAAGAAAAATATTTTTTAAAACTTTAACTGAAATAAAATATCAATGAAATAAAAGAAATAAAATAATAAAACTTGCGTTATATTTTTGGAACCAAATTATAAAACCATTAGTGATTATTCTTCGCAACATTAGTCGTGGCAGTGGTTTCAAGAGTTGAAAATATTTTGATTTAAAAAATAATAATTCAAATGGTGGAATAAAAAACATGTTGAAGAAAAATAGTCGAAGGAAAAATAACTAACCTTATGCACACTGCAATAATAAATGTTGATAAAAAAGTCGATAAAAATTTTCCTGTTAGAAAAAATTATTTTTAATATTGTGTAAGGAATTTATTCCTGTACTTACTAACCCATCCATATAACAAGGCCCGTGCACAAAAGACGGGCTTTATTATTTTTATAAATTCATACAAATAAGTTTTCAAAGCTTTTTAAATATATTTTTTGCATAACTATTTTGCAGTTCATAAGCCTTTCAATGCGCTTTCACAGTTTAGCCCACATGAAGGAAAGAAAACATTAAAAGACTTTTTTGATGTTCCTGTAACCGTATATCCTGTGGGAAGGTTGGATTATGATAGTGAAGGGTTATTGATACTTACTGATGATAAATTTTTAAATAGTTATCTGCTCGATCCGAAGAACATGCATGAAAGAGAATACTGGCTGCAGGTAGAAGGTAATATTACCAGCA
>JAICKT010000327.1 GCA_025927795.1 Parafilimonas sp.
AATCACTTACTGTTATTAAAGGTTTTAATGTTTAACAAATGATGAACCCAAGAATTACATACAGAAAAACAAAAAGCAATGCCTTTAAGGTTTTAATTTTTGTGCTTGCGTTCATGATTACATTGCCACTCATTGCAATTATATTTTACATTTTTAAAGAAGGCGTTACAAATATTAACTGGCATTTTCTCACCAATGTTCCAAAGCCTGTTGGTGAAATTGGCGGCGGTATTGCCAATGCACTTTTAGGAAGTTTACTTATTGTGTTTACAGCATCTGTAATTGCAGTGCCGATAGGAATTATGTGCGGTATTTATTTAAGCGAAAATCAAACAGGCAAGTTTTCTTACTGGAGCCGTTTGGCAGTTGATGTTTTGCAGGGAATTCCTTCAATTGTAATTGGTATTGTAATTTATTTCTGGCTGGTAAAACCAATCGGAACTTTCTCTGCAATTTCAGGAAGCGTTGCATTAAGTATAATGATGTTACCCATCATTATTCGCTCGACAGAAGAAACATTAAAACTTTTGCCTGATAGTTTAAAAGAAGCAGGTCTTGCTTTGGGTTTGCCTTATCATCGTGTAATATTAAAAGTAATTGTGCCTTGCGGCGTAAGCGGAATTTTATCAGGTGTAATGCTTTCTGTTGCAAGAATTGCAGGCGAAACCGCGCCGCTATTATTTACTGCATTTGGTAATCCTTACTTAAGTGCAAATATTGGCAAGCCAATGCAAAGCCTTCCACTGCTGATTTTTAATTATGCAACCAGCCCGTATGAAGACTGGCACAACCTTGCATGGGGTGCTTCACTTATTTTATTACTCTGGGTTTTACTATTGAACATTTTCACAAAGCTGTCAACAAGAAGATGGAACGTACAATTATAAAAAGCGAAAACTTTAATGCATACTTTGGCGAAAATCATGCGGTGAAGAATGTTACAATGGAAATTCCGCAGAACAACGTGGTGGCTGTGATGGGTCCATCGGGTTGCGGCAAAACAACTTTTCTGCGTTGCATTAATCGTATGCATGAACTAATTCCTGGTGCTACAGCAGATGGAAAAATGATGTTGCACGAAGAAGATGTTTATGACATGCATCCCATTTTCGTACGACTTAAAATTGGAATGGTTTTTCAACGTCCTAATCCTTTTCCAAATCTCAGTATTGCAGATAATGTAATTGCAGGTTATAAATTGAATGGTGGCAAAATGTCAAAGACAGATAAAGAACGCATCGTTGAACAATCATTAACCAAGGCTGCATTGTGGAATGAAGTAAAAGATTCGTTACATAAAAAAGGAACATTTCTTTCTGGTGGTCAGCAGCAGCGTTTATGTATTGCACGTGCCATTGCAATGGAGCCTGAAGTGTTGTTGCTTGATGAACCTACATCAGCGCTCGATCCGATTTCAACTTCAAGTATTGAAGAATTATTGCATGAACTGAAAAAATCATACACATTAATTATTGTTACACACAACATGCAGCAGGCGGCAAGAGTTAGTGATAAAACTGCATTTTTTTATTTGGGTGAATTAGTTGAGTATGATGAAACAAAACAAATGTTTACTAATCCAACAGATAAACGTACACAGAATTATATAACGGGAAGGTTTAGTTAAATGAATTCACATCAAGGAACTTATTATTTAACATGAGAATTTTGTGAAAAGATTCAGAAAAAATATAGCCACTCAGCACATTATTTCGACGATAGGAGAAATCTCTTTAATTAAGTCAACCTTAAATTCAGGAGATGTCTCGTTGCCTCGACATGACGTACAGAGCGGATTATTATTTTTTATCATTTCATAAAGCAAGAAATATTATATGACACAGTTAGAAACAGAACTTCAGCAATTAAAAAATGAAGTAAAAAATATGTGGGGTATGGTGCGTGCACAACTGCTGAAAGCCTTGTCGGCATTATTAAATTTCGACCGCGACCTTGCACGCGAAGTAGTGGTGATGGAAAAAAGAGTGAACGCAACTGAACTAAAAATCGACCGTGATTGCGAAAATATTTTTGCTTTATACAGTCCTGTTGCAATTGATTTACGTTTTCTGCTCGCCGTTTTAAAAATCAATACAAACCTCGAAAGAATTGGGGATATTGCTGAGGGAATTGCAAAACATGTGCTGAGTGTAAATACAGCTTTTAAAGAAGATTTACTGGAGGCAACAAAAGTGATTGAAATGTATCGTGAATCAATTGCGATGCTGGAAGATACACTCACTGCTTTTGAAAATGAAGACACCATTTTAGCAAGAAGTGTTTTTGAGAAAGATGAATTTTTAGATAGTATAAACCTGCAGGCAAACGAATTGATAGAAGCTTATTTAAAAGATAATCCCGGAGAAATAGACCAGGCACTGTATTCATTATCGATTATCAGGAAATTAGAACGCGTAGGAGACCAGTCAAAAAATATTGCGGAAGAAATAATTTTTTATATCGAAGCGAAAGTTTTAAAACACATTAATAAAGTATAAGAATTAATAAACAGGTAACACAGAAATCATCATCCGTTCACATTACAAATTCAACTTTACACCCGGGTTCATAGCATTAAGTTAGAGATTCTATGCAGCCTTGCTTTCCAGCAGGGCTTTTTTATTTATCATCAATTATTCTTTGATATTATTTCACACAACGAAAACCAAGATTATCTCCTGCACTGTTCGTTTCACCTTTACCACGGCTGCCTGCCCGATAACGAATGCAATATTGATCGCTGCAAATAAATGAACCCCCACGCTGCACATGCTTTACAGCGCCGGGTTCATCGGGATCGTAACTATCTTCAGGTCCTTGCGGATTTGTTGAAGGGCTTTGCTTGTAATAATCGGGACGATAAAAATCATTGCACCATTCCCATACATTTCCTTCCATATCATACAAACCAAAAGCATTTGGCGGAAAACTTTTTACAGGCGCTGTGTTTGCATAACCATCTTCTTTTAAATTGTTGTATGGAAAATCTCCCTGGAAAATATTTGCAACAAATTTTTCATTCGGCTTTAAATCATTGCCCCAATAAAATTTATCAAAATGTTTACCTGCACGTGCAGCATATTCCCACTCCGCTTCGGTTGGTAATCGCTTGCCCGCCCATTTTGCGTAAGCCAGCGCATCAGTATAACAAATTTGTACAACAGGATAATTTTCTTTACCAATAATATTTGATTGCGGACCTTGCGGATGTTGCCAGTTTGCACCTGCAACATATTTCCACCATTGCATAGGATTATTTAATGACACTTTATTACTCGGAGGTGAAAAAACAGCAGAGCCAGGAACTAAAGCATTCGCAGGAATGTTAGGATAATCTTTTGGATCTAATTGTTGTTCGGCAACTGTTTTATAACCGGTTGCTTTTACAAATGCTGCAAACTGTGCGTTAGTTACTTCATGCACATCCATATAAAAACTGTTCACCGTTACTTTATGAACAGGCTTCGAATCAGGAAAATCATTCGAACCCATTTCAAAACTGCCACCTTTAATTAATACCATGTTTGCTGTTGATGCGCTATTATCTGCAGAAACATTTTGAGAAGTTGCTTTAATCATTACAGCGCGTGAAAGTGTTTTACATACTGCGCAGGTTTGTTTTTTTGTATCAACAATTGAAGTTGAATTATTAGTTTTTGTGTTGCCATTATTACAACTGTATAAAATCACTAAAAGAAAAAAAACGATTTTATGATTTTGGATTGTCTTAAAGCTTCGCATTAAAAATTTCAAAAGGCATATAAAGATAATTAATCCAGAAGGTAATTTAAGTGATAGCCATTTTTATTGTTTTATTATTAAGATTAACATCTAATAAAATCCATCCTATATTTAAATGACTATGTTTATTTATAATTATTTTATAGAAATTGATGAATCAGGAATTTTGTTGCTCATAAAATTTTTTTGTGAAACTTCTTACTGTTAATTTAAAAGCGTCTTTAAGATTTTTTATAATCGCTATTGTTATAAGTTGTTCGCTTAAATCCGCCGCACAAAATTTTATTGATAGTTCTAAAATAAAAGATACAACTTACAATCGTTTATTGATTACAAGTTTTTTTAAACCCAGGCAAGTGTAAAATATATTTATCAATGTACATTAAACAAAAATGCAACGGCGATGAACACATGCAACAATTTATTGAACCAAACCGATTGCCCATTTTTATTTGGGAATATGATTCGCCACATATTTTTTATGGCTTTTCAGATTTAGGTAACGGAATAAAAATTGCACCACATCATGAAGGGCAACCGATACATCCTGATTCACTTTCTGCAGCAGATTGGCCACAGGCTAAGTACACAACAGTAAGTTTAACGATGGATGAATTATTAAATGAACGCGGCCGTGAGTTTGCTGATGAAATGCTTAGAAGAGAAGATTTAATTTGCTTTGGTAAATTTGAAAATGCATGGTGGGATAAAGAACAGGATGCAGATAAGCATTATGAATTATTTCCTATTCTGCAAACAGTGTTAACTTCAAACCCTGCATTAAAGCAAAATCCGGGATACTAAATATGTGCATTATGCCATTAAGTTGCATGCTAATTATGATGCTGTCCGGGCGTCATTTCTTCGGCGAAGGAGAAATCTCTTGATGAGAAACTGTTTTAAATTTAGGAGATGTCTCGTATCTCGACATGACGGTCGCAGAGTAAACATTTTTTTAATCAGTTTAATAAGTAATAAAAAACAAAGCAAATGCAATATTGTAATAAACTAATTGAGCAATATTGCATAACCAATAATCAACAATTTAATAATGAATAAAATCTCAGCATTAAAAATTACATCAGCATTTTTAATAATTGCGCTGATATACATCGCATGTAAAAACAACAAAGAAGAAACAGATTATAGCAAATGGGAAAAAGCACATGGAAATTCAAACGGGAATAAATATTCATCATTAACACAAATTGATACCAGCAATGTTACGCAGTTACAAATTGCATGGGAATTTCATACAGGCGATGATGATACCGCAGCACATTCGCAAATTCAATGCAATCCAATTATTGTTGATGGTGTAATGTATTGTACATCGCCTATGCTGAAAGTATTTGCCATTGATGCAGCAACAGGAAAACAAAAATGGGTGTACTCGCCGTACGATACCATCACTGAAAATAAACTTGGTCATTTTAATTTAAATAACAATCGTGGTGTAA
>JAICKT010000451.1 GCA_025927795.1 Parafilimonas sp.
CAGATAATTCAGTTCATAAAAAAAAATAATGGATGGAAAAGCAATGTGGTTGTTTCTGATGAAACGGATGCAATTTTAGAAACAGGCGGTGGCTTAAAACGTGCTTCATGGTATCTTAAGAGTGAAGAAAATTTTGTGCTGATGAACGTTGACGTGCTTACAAATTTACGATTAAACAAAATGATTTTATTTCATGAAGTAAATGTACCATTAGCAACGCTCGCTACCACTAACCGTGAAACATCACGCTATTTTTTATTTAATGAGGATAATATTTTAAGCGGATGGAAAAATATGAAAACGGGTGAAACCAAGCCTGATCCTCTTCCCTTTCCCACGCATGGCGGGTTAGGGTTGAGAGCATTTAGTGGCATCCATATCATCAACAATAAAATATTTGATTTAATGAATCAAAGCAAATCAAAATTCTCTATGATTGATGTATATCTTTCTTTATGCAACAAGCACAGGATTTTATCTTTTGACCATTCGCAAACAAAATTTATTGATGTAGGCAAACCGGAAAGCTTAAGTATTGCACAGAAATTATTCCCGTAATTCTACTATGTTCCGCTAAGTTTAGTTTACTAAAACTTTATTGAAAGTGGTTTTCATAATCAACCTAAAGACAGATAATAAACTGGTTTAGTTTTAATTTAGCATAATAACAGTAAAATTTTAGATGATTGTTAAAACAGGCTATAATTCCGTTTCACTTTTCAATTGCTATATTTGCGGCTGATTTTTTTTGATTGATGAGTGTGCTCAAAATATAACCTATTGCCTTCTTTACGTATGAAGGCTTTTTTGTTTATATATGTAACTCAGGTGGCGAAGCTATATATTTACATTTGTAGATTTTATTAAACAATGATAAAACCTTTTTTGCGCTTCTTTAGTTTACTCGCTTGCTTTTTATTTATAGTAAACTATTGTCAATCCCAGGATCTTTTACGCAATTATGATCTAACGTCTGTAAAAGTTGATAAACTTTCAGATGCAGACATTGTAAAGCTGAAACAACAATTAGATGCGGCCGGAATATCTGAACAACAGGCAGAACAAATTGCTATTTCAAAAGGAATGCCTGTAACAGAAGTACAAAAATTACGTGCAAGGCTGCAACAGCTAAGTACCACAACCCCAACGCAGCCAAACAATCCAAACAACTTAAACAATCAGAATAATCAAAATATAGATACATCAATTAAACAATACAATAACGAAATTGATACAATACAACGAAGACCTATTATTAATCCGCGGATCTTTGGTTCAGAACTTTTCAATAATACTTCGCTGAACTTTCAGCCTACTATACCTGTAGCAACGCCTTTAAATTATATAATCGGTCCCGGCGATCAGTTAAACATAAACGTATTTGGCGTGCAGGAAACAACCATACCAATTACTGTTTCACCGGAAGGCAATATTATTATTCCAAATGTTGGTCAGTTACAGGTTGCAGGTTTAACCATAGAAAATGCAACACAAAAAATAAGCAATTTAATGGGGCGCACTGCGTATCCAACCATACGTTCCGGCACTTCAAGATTAAGTATCAATGTGGGTCAGATAAAAAGCATCAGCATTACGGTTATTGGCAGTAATAAACCGGGTAACTACACAGTGCCTTCACTTGCCACAACATTTAATGCATTATTTATTGCAGGCGGACCGTCAGAATTTGGTAGTTTCAGAAATATAGAATTGATAAGAGATAATAAAATTTTTAAAACAATTGACTTGTATAGTTTTCTTACAAGAGGTGATGGCAGCGATAATATTACCTTACAGAATAATGATGTTATAAGAATACCATCATACAAAACAAGAGTTATAATTGATGGATATGTAAAACGCCCGGGCATTTTTGAAATGCAGCCCGGCGAAACGTTACAGGATCTGCTTA
Source organism: Parafilimonas sp. (assembly GCA_025927795.1). Lineage (GTDB taxonomy): Bacteria > Bacteroidota > Bacteroidia > Chitinophagales > Chitinophagaceae > Parafilimonas. The sequence goes on from JAICKT010000451.1 coordinate 1,913, forward strand.
CATATTGTTCCGGTTTTACAGATAGTGCTTATACCAGTTCAGTAAAAATAGTGCAGTTCACCGGCAAAGATTTAAGTGTAAAAGATGTGGCGGCATCAGCATTTGCGAATTATGTAATGCAGGGCGGAGACAGTGTAATTGTAAGCAAGGTTTTAGACAGATACACGAACAGGATTTCTCTTACCGGCGCAGTTTTCAGAGAAGGCATTTATGAATTAACGAATGGAATGACGTTAAGCGATCTTATTGCCAAAGCAGATGGTTTGCGTGAAGATGCGTTTATGCAAAGAGGGCAAATCTTCCGGTTAAAAAATGATCTTACAAAAGAAATTATATCATTCAATCCTTCTGATACAATACAAGAAAAAAGTATTTTGCTGAAGCGCGAAGACTCAGTTGTAATTGCATCTATATTCGATTTAAAAGATCAATATTATGTATCAGTATTGGGTGAAATACGCAATCCGGGTTATTATGATTACAGGGATAGTCTTACACTTAAAGATGTAATCTTACAGGCTGGTGGTTTTACAGATGCTGCCTTTCCTGAAAGAATAGAAGTTGCACGACTTATAAAACGTGATACACTAACTGCGCAAGATGTAAGAGCCAGTATGATAATTGAAGTGCGCGGAATGGATGATCTTTCAACACCTGAAAAAAATATAAGCCTTCAACCATCTGATTTAATTTCTATACGGCGCAAGCCCGGTTATCTTGCTTTTCAAACAATAACAGTTTCAGGTGAGTTGCAATATCCCGGGCCGTATGTTTTAGATAAAAGAGAAGAGCGTGTTAGTGATCTTATAAAAAGAGCAGGTGGCTTTACGCCGGAAGCAGATATTGAAGGCGCTTATATCACCCGCTATAATTTGTAATATAAAACATGTCCGTTACAGTAAAAAACTATAACAAATATACAACAACTGTTACGCGACTCCACAAATCTTGTTCAGCAGAGTTTTAAAAAGCAATACGATCAGATTCCTTTAAACATAACGAAACTTCTTGCAAAGCCAAATTCTCCTGAAGATGTTGTGCTGGTTTCAGGCGATGAATTAATCGTTCCAAAATATAATGCACAGGTTAAAATAAGTGGCAGTGTTTTATTTCCCACACAAATTCCTTTTAACGAAAAATATGGTTTGAGAGATTATATTTCATCCGCCGGCGGCGTAGCAGAAAATGGAAAGCGCAATAAAATTTATGTAGTGTATGCAAACGGAAAAGCGGCTTCAACACATGGGTTTTTATTTTTCAAAAGCTTTCCTGAAGTAAAACCCGGAGCCGAAGTAGTTGTTCCTGCAAAAGAAGAAAAGCAAAAACTTACCACAACAGAGTTTATTGGTATTTCAAGTGCACTTGCTTCATTGGCAGGTGTTGTAATAGCCATACTGCGTCGCTGATTTAAACTTTTATTGCAACTAATTAAAAGGATAATTTTTAGTAAGAATGATAG
>JAICKT010000191.1 GCA_025927795.1 Parafilimonas sp.
CCCACAGCTTTATGTACAACGCTTACAACTATTTCTTCTGTTGAAAGTTTTTGTAGGGAATCGCTTAATGCTTCTACTGAACCATCAACATCTCCTTTTATAATTATTTTTAATTCTTTAAAGTTACCAAGCGCAAGACGGCGCCCAATTTCATCAAGTGTAATATGCTTGCGTGTTCTTAAACCTTGTTCGCGTAATATTTGTGCACGCCTGTTGGCTACTTCTTTAGCTTCAGCTTCGTCTTCAAATACCCTGAATTTTTCACCTGCCTGCGGCGCACCATTTAAACCAAGAATTTGTACGGGTGATGATGGCGACACTTCTGTTACACGCTGATTACGTTCATTAAACATTGCTTTTATTCTTCCAAAATATTGGCCGGATGTAAGCAAATCACTTTGATTTAATGTTCCGTTCTGAACTAAAACTGTTGCTACATAACCACGACCTTTATCAAGCGAAGCTTCGATGACGGTACCTGTAGCATCTTTATCAGGATTTGCTTTTAAATCAAGCAAATCAGATTCAAGCAAGATCTTTTCAAGTAACAAATCAACATTCAATCCTGATTTGGCCGAAATTTCCTGGCTCTGATATTTACCGCCCCATTCTTCCACCAAAATATTCATTTGTGATAACTGCTCATAAATTTTCTTAGGGTTAGCGCCTTCTTTATCTATTTTATTAATCGCAAAAATCATGGGTAAGTTTGCTGCCTGCGCATGGCTGATAGCTTCTTTGGTTTGCGGCATAACTGCATCATCTGCGGCAATTACAATCACCGCAATATCTGCAGCTTTTGCACCACGTGCACGCATGGCAGTAAATGCTTCGTGACCTGGAGTATCAAGAAAAGTTATTTTTTTATCTTCTGAAATTGTTACCTGGTAAGCGCCGATATGCTGCGTAATTCCACCTGCTTCACCGGCAACAACATTCGCACTTCTTATATAATCAAGCAGCGATGTTTTACCATGATCAACGTGACCCATTATTGTAACAATTGGTGCACGTGACTGAAGATGAAGATCTTCACCATCATCTTCAACGTCTTCATCTTCTTCTTCAACATCTTCAAGACCCATAAACTCAACTTCATACCCAAATTCACCTGCAACAAGTTCTATAACTTCTGCATCGAGCCGCTGATTAATAGAAACCATTATACCCAGACTCATACATTTACTGATAACATCAGCAAAACTTACATTCATAAGATTTGCGAGATCACTAACGGTTACAAATTCTGTTACCTGTAGTATGTTGCTTTCACCTGCAGCTTCAATATTTTCAGTAGCATCATGTCTTTTTTCGCGACGATGTTTTGCTTTAAGGCTTTTTCCTCTTCCTGTTGAGCCCGCAAGCTTCGCCTGTGTTTGCCGTATTTTTTCCTGTATTTCTTTTTGGTCTATTTCACGATCAGGAACAGGTCTTCTATCACGATTACCTGGGCCTCGGTTTGGTCCATGATGTGGTCTTTGACCGCCGCCACCAGGTCGGTTACCATCGCGATGAAAACGATTTCCACCGTCAGGGCCTTGCGGTCTTTGCGGCTGAAAAGGTGGTCTTCTTTCATTGGTATCAGTTCCCTTTTTATCTATCGGAATGCGCTTACGTTTTCTTTTTTCTTCACGTGGCGGTGCAGAGGTTTTGGGACGTGTATCATTTTCAACCGGCAGATCAATTTTGCCTACAACTTTTGGACCTTCAATTTTTTCTGCTTTTATATTATCAATTACAGCCGGTGCTTCTGTTTGTGTTTCCTCAACAACCGGTTCTGTAATTTCAGGTTCAACAACTTTAGGTTCTTTTTTTGCTTTTACTTTTTTTGGACGGGTTGATGAATCTATAGTTGTTAAATCAATTTTATCAACCACTTTAGGACCTTCCAATTCAGGCGCTTCAATTTTTACAATTTCAGGTTCTTCGGGTTTTGGAGGTTGTTCTTCAACCGGCGCTTTCACAGGTTCCGGAATAACTTCTACTTCAACTTTTTCGGGTTCTTTCGGTATTACAACTTCAGCAGCAGGCTTATTATTATCTTCTCTTCTAAATGTAATTTCTTCATCTTCTTTTCGCTTCCTTTCTGTTTGTGCACTCTTGGGAATTTCTACCTGGTCCGCCTTTGTTTTCGCAACTTTATCGCTTTGGAAATTTTGCTGCAATGCAAAATACATATCTTCAGTAAGCTTTGTTTGAGGTTTTAATTCATCACGATTAAAACCTTTGCTTACCAAATATTCAATGAGTGTATCTTGCCCAACATTGAACTCTTTAGCGGCGCCTAATAATCTCGGTAATTTTACTTCAGCCATTAAATATTTATTTTTTGCAGCAACAGGTTTTAAATTTTTACCTGTTTAATTTTTTAAATGCTGCATAATTATTCTTTTTCAAATTCTGCCTTCAGAACTTTCTTAACATCCTCAATTGTTTCTTTTTCAAGGTCTGTTCTTCTTTCAAGTTCCTCAACACTTAAATCCATTACGCTGCGTGCAGTATCGCAACCAACACGTTTTAATTCATCAATAACCCATGTATCAATTTCATCTGAAAATTCATCCAAATCAATATCGTACTCTTCTGTTTCACCTTCACTTTCACGAAATACATCAATATCGTAACCTGTTAACTCGCAAGCTAACTTAATATTTACACCTCTGCGCCCAATTGCAAGCGAAACCTGGTCTGCTTTTAAATATACATCAGCATGTTTGTTCTCATTATCCAAATCCATGTAACTTATTTTTGATGGTGTTAATGAACGCTGAATAAGCAACTGTGTATTATTCGTCCAGTTAATAACATCAATATTTTCATTTTTCAACTCACGCACTATACCATGAATGCGACTTCCTTTCATTCCAACACAAGCACCAACCGGGTCAATTCTGTCATCAAAACTTTCTACTGCAACTTTTGCTCTTTCACCAGGCTCACGAACAATTTTGCGAATAGTGATAAGCCCGTCAAAAATTTCAGGAACTTCTATTTCCAATAATTTAGCCAGAAACTCGGGGCTGGTACGACTTAAGATAATTACGGGTGAATTATTTTTCAAATCTACTCTTCTCACAACAGCACGAATGTTTTCACCTTTCTTAAAATAATCCTGTGGTATCTGTTCGCTTTTTGGCAAAATTAATTCGTTGCCTTCTTCATCCATTAATAAAACTTCTTTTTTCCATACCTGGTAGATTTCTGCATTAATTATTTCACCAATTCTATCACTATATTTTTTTACAAGCACATTTTTCTTGAGATCGCTTATACGGCTTGCCAGTGTTTGCTTTGCAGCAAGAATTGCACGGCGTCCAAAATCAAGCATATCAACACCTTCATATAATTCTTCGCCCACTTCAAAATCGGGCTCAATTTTTACGGCTTCTGAATAAGCAACTTCTGCAAGCGGATCATTTACTTCTCCATCTTCCACAATTGTTCTGCGACGAAAAATTTCAAGGTCACCTTTTTCAGCGTTTACAATTACATCAAAATTTTCATCGCTGCCAAATTTTTTGCGAAGTAAGGTTTTAAAAACGTCTTCAACTACTTTCATTAAAGTAGGTCTGTCAATATTTTCGGCGTCTTTAAATTCCTGGAAAGCTTCTATCAGATTAATACTTGCCATATAAATTACGATTTACGAAGTACGAGATAAGAATCGTACAATTAAAATTGAATTTGAACTGTTGTTGTTTTTATATTAGAAAATGGAATTACCAATTGTTGTGTCTCCGCTTTTTTGCCCTTGCCATTTATTTGCTCAAGAATGATATCTTCATTTGTTGCCTGCAGCAATTTGCCTTCTTTTTTTGAACCATCAATAAAAGTTACTTCAATATTTCTACCTGTATTTTTTAAATATTGCCGGTTAAGTTTTAAAGGTTTATCAACACCGGGCGATGAAACTTCAAGCGAAAAATCTCCTTGCGGAAATAATCCTGCTTCATCAATTTTTTTATACAGCAGCCTGTTGAAATAAACGCATTTTTCAATTGAAATACCTTTATCGCCATCTATATAAACTTTAATATTTTTCGTTGGTTTTACTTTAATTTCTATAAGAAAATATTCCGGTTCCAACGAAAGAAGCTGTGCAACCAATTGCCCTGTTTTTTGCAATATTATTTCTGCTGACATAGCGGATAAAAAGAGAAGGGAACAATTTGTTCCCTTCCGTTTGTTTTTAATTCCAATGCAAATATACAAAGCGGATTGTATTTCCCCAAATTTCTCCGTGGTTAACCTGTTGTGAAATTATTTGAGCAAAAATATTTATATGCAAAACAAAATTATCTTTACACCATGATTGAATGGCTATTTGCTTTTTTAATATTCTATCTTTTATATAAGTTGATTTTCGATTTTATTTTGCCTGTCTCACGAGCATCCGCTCAAATTAAAAACAGGATGAACCAGATGAATCAGCAACAGCAAAATAATTATAATTCATCTCAAACAAATACGCCGTCGCAACAAACTAAATCCAGGCCACCGGCAGATGAATATATTGATTACGAAGAAATAAAATAACCAGTTATTACAAATTAAGTTCGAGAATTGTATGTGGCGGAGGCAGATGAATTATATTTATGCCAACTGTTTTTGCAGCTTCAACATTTATTTCTGAATCATCTATAAATAAAGTTTCTTCTGCATTTAGATTTTCATTTTTCAATACAAATTCAAAACATTCTTTTGAAGGTTTTCGCAAATTAATTTCATGCGAATAATACGCTTTAATAAAATATTTGTTGAAATCGCCATCACCAATTTGCTCATCAAACAATTTAATAAAGGCATCGTAATGAATTTTATTGGTGTTTGAAAGAAGATAAATCCGATATGTTTTACTAATATTTTTCAACCAGCTTATTCGCTCAGGCGGAAAATCGAGCAATAAAGCATTCCATGCAATTTGAATTTCTTCGTTGTTAAATGAAGTATTTGCAAGTTTTCTAAATTCATCATAAAAAGTTTCAGGCGTTACAAGCCCTAATTCAAGCTTTTCAAAAAGAGGTGACAAACTTTGTAACGTATAATATTGATTGAAATTTCCTACACCGAGTTTTGCAAAAGCTAATTCTGTTTGTTTAAAATCAATATTAAGAATAACACCGCCTAAATCGAAAATGATGTTTTTAATGTTTTGCATCCATCAAAAATAGTATTCATAAATGCTTGTTTGAAATTTACGCGGTTTGATTACTTTTGCGCTCCTCAGAGCCAAAGGCTCGGGGCCCATAGCTCAGCTGGTTAGAGCACCTGACTCATAATCAGGGGGTCCCTGGTTCAAGCCCAGGTGGGCCCACATAAAAATCAAGCACTTATGACGATAAAAAGTTATAGGTGCTTTTTATTTGCAAAATTTGCAAACAGAACGCTTTTAAAACCGGTATGTACAATATCATTCGCAAGTCTTAATTGAATTATGATGTGAAAGAACTTTGATGTTTAAAGATACGATTCAAACAAATTTTTTTAAAAAACTCCTCAGTTAAAATAATGAACCAAATTAAAGTGTAAAGACTTCTTTCTCGCAATGACTCCTTTAAAAGCAATGAGCGCAGGCAAGGTCAATTGCATGTTTGCGAAGTATCAAAAACAGGCGATTTATAAAAAAGATGCTAATGATAAATGAAAAAGCAGCAGTAATCATTTTAATTAGTAAATATAATTTCCTATTGCAAAATACTTATGTATGATCCAATATTTATTAATTTAAAATTGATTTTCATTAATCAGCCGCCAACAGGCATCATCGGATGCACTTCTATCTTTGTTGGTATATCATTAAAAATCGGGTTTGCTTTTGCAATTTCCACCGCTTCATCCATGTCTTTTGCCTCAATAAGAAAATAGCCTGCAATAACTTCTTTGCTTTCATTAAAAGGTCCGTCTTTCAATACTCCGTTTGCAGCAGTTACAATCCGGCTGCCTTTATCAACAGGGTTGGCACTTTTAAGCTTGCTTTCCTGCATCAGTTTACCAATATATGCGCCGCCATTCTTTATGTGATGTTGAAGCTGTTCAGGAGACAAGTCTGACCATACGCTGCCTTCAGTTCTGAGAATTAATAAGAAATCTTTCATTTTCTATTTTTTAAAGTTGATAATGTTGTTTGATATCATGATGACAAAACAACTTTTAAAAAAGGTACATGAAATTCAAATTATTTTTTTATTACACAACTCAAGCTTTTTTTTCAGCAAACTTTTTTCTGATTGCAATGAAGAATGCTCAATAGCTTTTTTAAGATAATCAGCCCCCTTTGAATATTGCTTTAGTTGAATGTAAAACTCTGCTTTGGTTGAGTATAATAAATGATATGTTTTAAGTAAAGGCATATCTTCAATTCTCTCCAAGTCAATAATAGCTTTTTCAGCACCACTAACTTTAAAAACTGCAATCGCTCTGTTTAATAAAACGAGCGGAGACTTATCTATCTCAACTAAAAGATCATAAAGCGAAAGAATAGCTTGCCAGTTAGTTGAATCAAAATCAGCAGCGATGCAATGATGTGCGGATATTGCAGCCAGTATATGATAAAAACCGATGTTATTATTTTTAGCTGCCTCGTTCAAATAAGCAAGCCCTGTTTCTTTGAAATTTGTATCCCATAATGATCGGTCTTGTTCAGCCATCGTTAAAATATTGCCTTCACCATCTTGTCTTGCATTAAACCGGGAAACATTCAAATACATCAACGCGAGCAATGCTAAAACATTTTCTTTCTGTTGAATGATTTTGTTATCGGCAATCATTTTTGCAAGGCGTATGGCTTCTTCACAAAGTTCATATCTTATAATATCATCACCCTTTGATGCGCTGTAACCTTCATTAAATAAAAGATAAATGGTTTCCAAAACCGTATTCAATCTTCTTTCTAACTCTGCACCTTTGGGAATTTCAAAACCGATTTTATCGTCACGGATATTCTTTCTTGCTCTGACCAATCTCTTATTAATATTTTCTTCTGTTGTAAGAAATGCTTTTGCAATTTCAGCAATGCTAAAAGCACAAAGTGTTTTCAATGCTAATGCAATTTGTGAGTCTTTTGAAACAGAAGGATGGCAGCAGGTAAAAATCATTCTTAACTGGTCATCCTGAATTTCACTTTCAGAAAAAAAATGTTCTAACGCCGGTTCAGCAGTCCATTTAGATTGGAGGTAATGCGCAACATCGGATGAATGATGCTGCTTATTTTTTTCACGATTAATATGATTGAGCGCTTTATTTTTAGCTACTCTGAAAAGCCAGGCGGAAGGGTTATCAGGCACTCCTTTATATTGCCAGTTTTTAATGGCTTCAATTAATGAATCCTGCACTACATCTTCTGCAAGGTTTAAATTTTCAACTCCGAAAATACGTGTGAGCACAGCAACTAGTTTACCCGCCTCATGGCGAAAGAGGTGGTCAACCAGTCGTGATATTTCAGCCTGTGATGTCAAAGTGTTTTAATTTTTTCACTTTGAAGATAAACATAAAAAAAGATCACCTCGCCAGGTTGTTATGCTATGTGATTTCGAAGCAGATTTGCCTACTGCATGCATCGAAAGAGCGCTTTATAAAACATTCATTTTATATTTTCTGAGAGTGGTAAGTTTTAGTTTTTAACAGTACACGTTGTTTAAAAACTTTTCGGGTTATAATAAAACCTTTTTCTGCGTTGTTCCCTTTTCATGATTTATACATTCGTGTCCTAAAATTTTATATCATGGAAGAAAACATTTCTGAATTAAATCCGACACTTGTGGAACTTATCTTACAGCAATCTTTAAGTTGAGCAATACAAGAATCGTAACTCGAACTTTTAAACTTCTGTAACTAACAATTTTAACTCACCATAATTCATGGTGCTTTAACACGTTTTCTCAAATGCTATTAAGATAAATTATGTATTGATTTTAAGTTAGTCTGGTTGCCTCTATAAAAGCTTCATGTAATTCATAAGTTCTTGCCGGTAGGCGGCGCCAATAGGTATTTTATGGCTGTTGATTATTATGCTTTGCCCTTCTATTGTATCAATGTGTTTAATGTTTATGATATAGGATTTATGTATCCTGATAAAATCAGCGTTGGGTATATATCGGAACACATCAAAAAAATTCATACGAATTAATAATTTTTTATTGTTAGCTAAATGAACATTAAAATAATTCCCTTCTTTTTCTAAAAATAAAATGTCACATAAATTAATCCTGTGAATTTTAGTGCCGCTCTTAATAAACAAAGGCTTTCCGTTTTCAGCGGTTATGGTTTTTTCAACAGGTGTTGTTGTGTTGTTTTCTCTTAGCAGTTTTAATTC
>JAICKT010000649.1 GCA_025927795.1 Parafilimonas sp.
AGTACTGTGCAATTTGATTTTATTTTAACCTGGGAACATTTCTTACAAGGCAATTCATGGGCGAAAGACTGGGGAAATAATGGTCCGTTATGTTTTGTAATGCTGCGCAAGGGAACGGATGCGGCAGCGTTTGAAAAAAAAATCACCCAATTTTTAGACGATTATAATAAAGAACAAACAAAACGCTCTTACATACGTTTAGGCATTGAACGTTACGAAGATGTTTACCTGCATTCAAATTTTGATAAGAACGGGAACATTTCCGGCGGAAGAATTCAGTATGTAAAATTATTCAGCATTGTTGCCATATTTATTTTGCTGATTGGCTGCATCAACTTTATGAATCTTACAACGGCACGCTCTGTAAAACGTGCAAAAGAAATTGGTGTAAGAAAAGTGGTGGGTGCCGTTCGCTTTGCTTTAATACGACAATTTATTGGCGAAGCTTTGGTAATTGTAAGCATTGCAATAATTTTTTCTTTGCTCATTGCAATGCTTGTATTGCCCGCATTCAACCACGTTACAGATAAGCAAATTCAGCTTCCGCTTCATGATTCAAAATTTTGGTTAAGCATAGCTGCCTTATTATTTGTTACCGGTTTTATTGCCGGCAGTTATCCTGCATTATATCTTTCTTCATTTAAACCTGTGCGTGTTTTAAAAGGCTCGATGAAATTCTCAAGCAGCGCATTATGGTTTCGCAAAGGGCTCGTTGTTTTTCAATTCGTGCTTTCAATTATTTTAATTATCGGAACCATCGTTGTCAGTAAACAGGTGAATTATATTCAAACAATGAATCTCGGTTACGACCGCGAAAATCTTTTATACATTCCATTAGAAGGAGATTTGCTTACCAGGTATGAATTATTTAAAAATGAATCACTAAAAACGCCCGGTGTAAAAGATGTAACACGTATAACAGATAATCCGACACAAATTGATAATGGCACTGGTGGTGTGCAATGGATTGGAAAAGACCCAAATCTTGATATTAATTTTTCACAAACAGCGGTAGGTTATGATTTTATAAAAACAATGCATTTGCAATTAGCGCAGGGCAGAGATTTCTCGAAAGATTTTGCAACGGATTCTGTTGGCTATATTGTTAATGAATCTGCATTAAAAATTATTGGTTATAAAAATCCAATTGGCAAACCACTTACATTTTGGCGAAAGCCGGGAACTATTATTGGCGTATTAAAAGATTTTCATTTTAACTCTTTGCATGAACCTATTCGCCCAATCGTATTGCGTTTAGGAGAAAATATCGAATATGGTCAGGCATTGATAAGAATGCAAGCCGGTAAAACAAAAGAAACACTCGCAAGTCTTGAAAAAATTTGTAAGGCCCTCAATCCAAAATTTCCATTTACTTATAAATTTTCTGATGAAGAATATGCAAAGCTGTATAAAAGTGAACAGGTAGTAACCAGGCTGGCAAACTACTTTGCATTTCTCGCCATATTCATTTCTTGTTTGGGATTATTAGGTCTTGTGATGTTTACCGCTGAACAACGCACAAAAGAATTTGGTATAAGAAAAGTATTGGGTGCAAGCCCGGTTACATTATTCAATCTGTTATCAAAAGAATTTTTATTGCTGGTGTTGATTGCAATC
>JAICKT010000424.1 GCA_025927795.1 Parafilimonas sp.
TGAAATTGAAGGGCAAGTAAGCGTTTTGCCGCATGGAAAAGAATTAATTAAAATCTTTCGTGAAGTGTATAAAGAAAAAGAATCAATTCAACAATCAACTTTAAAATTGCTGAACAGTTTATTTGGTGAATACGGATTGATAGTTTTGATACCAGATAATGCTGAGTTTAAAAAAATATTTCAACCTGTACTTAAAAAAGAATTAGCCGAACAATTTTCTTATAAAGCAGTTGCAGAAACAGCGAAGCAATTAGAAAAACATTATAAAGTTCAGGCAAGCGGCAGAGAAATAAATTTATTTTATTTGCTTAATGATAAGCGTGAAAGAATTGAAGCAGCAGATTCAAAGTTTAGAGTTGAAAGTTTAAAGTTAGAATGGACGCAGAATGAAATTTTTAAAGAACTTGATGAACATCCTGAACGTTTTAGTCCGAATGTAATTTTACGAGGCGCAATGCAGGAAACAATTTTACCAAATATTGCATTTATTGGCGGCGGCGGCGAATTAGCATACTGGTTAGAATTGAAAGAAGTTTTTCAGCAGGCTGAAGTACCTTATCCTGTTTTGTTGCTACGTAATTCTTTTTTGGTGGTTGATGGAAAGCAAAATCAAACAATAAAAAAACTTGGCTTAAAAGAAGCAGATATTTTTAAAGATGAACACAGTTTGATGAAACTGATTGTTGATAATAATACAAACAGCAAATATGCATTAAACGGCGAATTAAAAAGCTTTGAAGATTTATATACAATATTGGAAAATCGTTCTGCTGAAATTGACGTTACATTAGGTCATCACATTGAAGCACTCAAAACAAAAGCTATAAAAAAACTGGTTGAGCTTGAAAAAAAATTATTACGTGCAGAAAAAAGAAGGTTTAGTGAACAACAACTACAGATTCAAAAAATAAAATCAATTCTATTTCCTGGTAATAATTTGCAGGAGCGTGTTGAAAATATTTCCGGTTTGTATAGTTTGTATGGCAAAGAAATTTTTAATTCAATTTATCATCACTCAAAAGGCATACAGCAAGAGTTTGCCATCATAGATTTAATCAGCACTAAAAAATAATTCGTTAGCTGTTTTTATTTCATCGTTGTTTATCGTGTGCCCCATGTTGTCATAAATTTTCTCTGTTACATTGGCATGCATATTTTTTAAAATATTGGTTGTTGCATACACTCTCTCCACCGGAACATGTTGATCATTGCTGCTTGCGCCAATAAAAATTTTGGTTCCTTCAAAATCTCCCTTATAATTTTCAGTATAAATTTTGTCGCCAATTAAGCCACCGGTAAATGCAATTGCGCCGCCCCATTTTTTTGCGTTGCGGGTTATAAACTCAAGCATTAAACATGCGCCTTGTGAAAAGCCGAGAAAGTAAATGTTTTCTGAAGTCATTCCTGCATTATTAAGGTCTGATACAATTTCCTTCAACACATTTAGTGCTGATGTAAGCCATGGTTTATTTTGTTTTGGTGATGCGAGAAATGAATATGGATACCATGTATTATTTTCAGCCTGTGGCGCTATTAAAGCATAATCTTTCACATTAAAATATCCTGCAAGCGATAGCATGTCTTCTGCAAAAGCGCCGCGACCGTGAATCATTATCAATACTTTTTTTGCTTCGCTTAAATCTTTGCCTGCAGTAAAAAATTTTTTCTCATGCATTATTTAAAATTTTGCGGATTTAATGTTACAGGTGTAACCGCTTCTTCAATTACAGCGCGATGTTTTTCATACCATGAAGGCAACTTTAAAGATTCGCCTAAATGTTGTTTGTTTTCATCAATCATAAAACCTGGTTCTTCTGTTGCAACTTCAAACAAAACGCCGCCGGGTTCTCTAAAATAAATAGACGTAAAATATTGCCTGTCGAGTATTGGCGTTGGATTCAGCATACGTTGCGCAATTTTAATTCTTGCTTCTTCCTGTGTTTGTTTATTTGCAGTAGCAAATGCTATATGATGAACAGTACCATTGCCACCCAAGCCTTTTAAACTATCAGGCGCACAAAGAATATCAACATAATTGCCTGGAGAATTTGTTGCAGCAAAACGAAAACGATTGCCTTTTTCAGCAATCAATGTATGATCTAATTGTTGCGTTAAAACAGCAGCAGTACGTTCATAACCTTCTTCCCAAATTTCAACGTTGTAAAACCCTTTTATTGAATTTTCAGCCGGAATATTTCCATACGAAAAACCTTGTCTTTTATCTTTATCATTAAAAACAAGTTCAAGACCCAAACCATCTTCGTCTTCAAAATAAATAAATACTTCATCAAATCTTTCCTGCGGTTGTTTATAAGTTATATTGAATTTTTTCAAACGATTTTCCCAATATTCAATTGAAGAAGCCGCAACAGAAAATGAAGTTGTATTCAACATGCCTTTACCATGTCGTCCTTTTATTATATCACCATAAGGAAAAAATGTAAGTATGCTGCCAGGCTGCCCTGTTTCATTTCCATAATAAAAATGATATACTTCAGGCGCATCAAAATTTACTGTTTTTTTTACAAGCCTTAATCCAAGAATGCCTGCATAAAAATCAATATTTTTTTGCGGGTTTCCTGCGAGTGCAGTAACATGATGAATGCCGGTAATAAGCGCCATATATTTTTTTAATTAGTAATCAGTAATGAATAAATGTTGCGTAACTGAATTTAGTAATAATATTTCTTAAACTTAAGTTGATAAAATAAAATTTACTCTGCCAACGTCATGTCGAGGAACGAGACATCTCACAAATTAAAGCTGTTAATAATCTAAGGTTTCTCCTTCGTCGAAATGACGCTTAAACAGCACTACAATATTTATACAACTTAATAGTACAAGATATTAGTGAATAATTATTCATTTAACTCACGCCATCTGTTACAGCTTCTTTATAAATTTTATTAACCAACCCTTGTAAAACTTTTCCCGGTCCAACTTCTGTAAAATGCGTTGCACCATCGGCAACCATTGCCTGTACAGATTGTGTCCATCTTACCGGTGCGGTTAATTGCGCGATTAAATTACTTTTTATTTCTGATGCATCAGTTACAGCTTTTGCAACAACGTTCTGATAAACCGGGCAATTTGCTACATTAAAATTTGTTGATTCAATTGCTGCTTTTAATTCTTCTTTTGCAGGTTCCATTAAAGGCGAATGAAATGCGCCGCCAACTGCCAATACCAATGCACGTTTCGCACCGGCTTCCTTCATGCGCTGGCATGCAATATCAATCGCTTCTGATGAACCACTTATAACCAATTGTCCAGGACAGTTATAATTGGCTGCAACTACAACTTGTTCATGATCTAATTCATTTGTTACTGCTTTACAAATCTCTTCTACCTTTTCATCAGTTAAACCCAACACAGCCGCCATTGTGGATGGATTTATTTCGCATGCTTTCTGCATTGCATTTGCACGAATGCTTACAAGCTTTAATGCATCTTCAAAACTTAAAACATTATTTGCAACCAATGCAGAAAATTCACCCAATGAATGACCGGCAACCATATTCGGTTTTGCATCTGGCAAATTCTTAAAAGCAATAACAGAATGTAGAAAAATTGCAGGCTGCGTAACTTTTGTTTGTTTTAATTCTTCATCAGTTCCGTTAAACATTACATCACTTATGCGAAAACCAAGTATATCATTTGCCCGCTCAAAAAGTTGTTTTGCGTTTTCATTTGTATCGAACAAATTTTTTCCCATGCCGCTAAATTGTGCACCTTGCCCCGGAAAA
>JAICKT010000165.1 GCA_025927795.1 Parafilimonas sp.
AGTGCTTGCAATAAGACCTGTTAAGTTATAAGATGTGGTTGCAATATCGGAAACGGTTGTCCATGTAGAACCTGCAGATGTTTTATATTGAAGGTTATAACTAACAGCACCTGACACTGCACCCCAGCTTACAGTTGCTGATGAACTTGTGATGGATGAAGCAGAAAGACCAGATGGTGTTGTGCAACCACCGCCGCCGCCACCTGCTGTGCCGATTCCAACTGCGTACCATGCATTTTCAACCTGAATTACTTCATTAGAGCTGGCACCATAAAGATCTGTTGCTGCATTAATACAAGCTGTACGCCAATCAGCATATTGAGATGTTGGTACAAGATAAGTTGTATTTGAGCGATAAAGAATTTGATCGGCTTCACTTAAACCAATACCACTTACAGAATAACTATTTCCTTTATCATTGGTACCGCTGCCGCCGGTTACTAAGAGATAAAACATAAAATTTCCCACCCCGCTATTTGTATGCACGCCATAATTATCTGTACTGCTGGTTGTCCAGTAAGTGCCTTTATAAGTATCCGGCTGTCCTTCTGAATTTGGATTGCTCATGCTGCGTATAATCCAGTTCATATCATTACTCATCAACCAATTTACATCACTTGGTTTACTCCAGAATTGAACAGATTTACCCATAATATCACTCATGCTTTCATTCATAGCGCCGGGTTCCTTGCTATAATTAAGTCCGCTTTCTGATTGCGTTACGCCGTGTGTTAATTCATGTCCGGTAACATCTATGCCGGTAACACCACCTGGATTTTGACTACTGTTTGAGCGTTTATTAAAATTCATTGCGCTGCCATCCCAAAATGCATTATCAATGTAAGTCGGATCATTTACATAACTATACAAAGCAGTGCCGGCATTATCATAACTATTGCGATTAAAATTTGCTTTGTAATAAGCATAGGTTTGTGATACACCATAATGCGCATCGAGTGCTGCGATATTAGTTCCGGTTAAAGTCCAGTTAGACGAACTACTGGTGTAGTCATTACCTCTCTTTGTGCTTTCGCCATGTAAAGTAATTATACCATTACCTTTTGTGTAATCTCTTAAGCGGTATGAGCTTCCATTTAAATCACTGTGTATTGTTTGTGCGCCGCTGTAAGCAGTATTTGCAGTACCTGTTGCATCAGAAAAGAAAATTTCATCTTTCTTACCAATCACTTGCCCTGTTATAGCATCTACAAAATAATAAGCACGGCTTAGTGGCTGTCTTGCATACACATCTACTTTATAACATAAGCGCAATTCTCTCGGGCTCACATCATCTGTAGGACTGTACCAAACTAAACTTGTTTTAGGTAAGTATGTTGCATTGGCATTACCTGTCTGCATTTTTATTCTTTGTTCCATTTCCGCATCCTGCCAGGCATAAACTTTTGCATGCACATAATTTACCGCTGCAGTTACGCTTTGTTCTGCAGAAATTTTTGCACCAGATCTTTCATCCATCAGCGGATCAAAATCTGTAACAATAGAACCACCCAAACTTTTTAATAATCCATTTTTTGTATGGATGATAAACATGCTGTTTTCAATAGGAACACCTCTGTAAGTTTGATAAAAACGAAAATGAACAAAGCCGTGCTTATCCTGCTCAGTGCGTTTTAAAATAAGATCGGCATTATTGTTAAGACTAAGCAGGGCTTTAACCTGTGCTGTATTAAATTTAAAACCCTGGTTATCGGGAACAGCTGCAAATTGTTTGCTGATGCCGCGTTCTCCGCGTACAGCCTGGCTAACAAAGTTTTGGGTATAAGCTTGAAAAAATATAAAGCTTAATAATGTAAGTGATAAAAATTTCCTTCTCATAATGAACTTTTTAAATTTTTAATTTTTTTTGAATTAAGGTTTTGTGTTAAGTGTAGTGCACGTTAAGGCGGAATTCTTTTTTTCATAAAGAATAATTTAATTGCTTTTAAACAATTTTGTCAAATAAATAATCGGAAACTGCTCTTGTAGTTTTCAGAGTAAGGGACGAGATATCTCATTTCAATTCCAAATGAAAATTAGGATAATTTCCAACAAAAAAATTTTTTTACTGAAAAAAAATTAAGCGTATTTTAAAATTTAGGCAGCGATAATTTTTACAGCCAGTTCTTTTAATAAATCTGCATCAGAACTTCCGCCATTATTAATACCAATATTTTTAAGATTATACTCATGCAAGAGTAAAAGAATTTTTTCTGTGCCTGAATAACCATAATTATTTATTGCCACAATTGCCTGTTTTACAGCAAATGGATTATTATAAAACATAGGTTTTAATGTTGCTTCAGATAAATTGGCTTCCGCTGCTGCAGTATAAATTTTACTGAAATAATTATATAATGTTGGAAGTATTAACTGCACAGGACCGGCTTTTGGGTTTGCGCCGAAATATTGTATTATGCGTATTGCCTTTGGCAAATTTTTTTGGCTGATGGCATCCTGCAATTCAAATACATTAAACTCTTTGCTTACACCAACATAATTTTCAATATCCGCATCCGTAATTTTTTTTCGGTTATTAAGGTTGATAGAAATTTTTTCTATTTCATTTTTTAAACGGCTTAAGTCATTTCCGATATGGTCAACCAATATTGCCAAAGCATTTGGCTGAATAGATAAACCTTTTGCAGCAATCATTTCAGCAGTCCATTCCGGTAATTGATTGTCGTAAATTTTTTTGGTTGAAAGCAATTCGCCATTTTGCTTAACTGCTTTTGAAAACTTTGTACGTGCATCTAATTTTTTGTCTTTATAACTTACTACTAAAACCGTTGATGACAAAGGCTTTTGAATATAATTTTCAAGCCGGTCAATATCTTTCATTTGCTGTGCTTCTTTCAACAACACAACTTTTCTTTCGCCAAACATTGGATAACCCATACATGCATTAACAACGTTTGTCCAGTCTGCATCTTTACCATAAAATACAGTGAGATTAAAAGATGCTTCACTCTCATTTAAAATATTGTGTTCAGCATAATCAACAACTTCATCAATAAAAAAAGGCTCCTCACCTTCAAGCCAGTAAACGGGTTTGAATTTTTTGTTTTTCCAGTCGGCAATAATTTTTTCGGCAGACATGTTTCAAAGATAAGTGCGCCTATAACCTATTGAATACGGAATTTATTCACAAAAACTTTTTACATTGAGCGCATGAAAAAATTTGTTCTTGTTCTTGCTGCATTTATTTTTTTTATTAATGCATATACCCAATCCTACAAAAAACTTCACTTTAAAAGTATTGTTTGCGATACGCATAATGATATCATCAGCACGTGCATTGAAAAAGGTTATCGCTTCGATAGTAACCTGACAGGTTCAACGCACAGCGATTTAAACCGCATGTTTAAAGCCGGAATTGATGCGCAGGTTTTTTCTGTTTGGTGTGATGGAACCCAGGCACGTCCTTTTGATTTTGCCAATCGTGAAATAGATACATTATATGCGTGGATAAAACGCGATCCAGATAAAATGATGCTTGTTACAAATTCAGATGAATTAATGCAGGCAGTACATCAGCATAAACTCGCCAGCATGATTGGCGTGGAAGGCGGGCACATGATGGAAAACAGTTTAGATAAGTTAGATAGTTTATATGCACGCGGCACCAGGTATATAACGCTTACATGGAACAATAATAACGAATGGGCAACCAGCGCAAAATTTGAAACAGATTCAGCAAATGCAGCACACAAAGGCTTAACAGATTTTGGTAAACAGGTTGTGCAGCACATGAATAAAATAGGAATGATGGTGGATTTAAGTCATGTGGGTGAACAAACATTTTGGGATGCGATTCATACCACTACAAAACCGGTTTTAATTTCTCATAGTGATGTTTATACATTATGCCCTGCATATAGAAATTTAAAAGATGACCAGATAAAAGCGATTGCAAAAAATGGTGGTGTTATTCAATTGAATTTTTATTCAGGATTTTTAGACAGCACATTCGATGCAAAAGAAAAAGCATTTGAAGCAAAACATAAAGCGGAAAAAGATTCTTTAATAGCTACGGGCAAGCAGGAATTTTTTGCTGATAATTATTTGTTTTTAAAATATGCAGATGAAGTAAAAAATATGCGTGCACCATTTCATTTATTGTTTGACCATCTTGATTATATAGTAAAGCTTGTTGGCGTTGATTATGTTGGTTTGGGCAGCGATTTTGACGGCATTAGTTTTCCGCCGCAGCAAATGGATGATGTAACATCCTATCCTTTAATAACAAAAACTTTACGTGAACGCGGTTACAGCAAAAAAGATATTCGCAAAATTTTGGGTGAAAATTTTATAAGAGTGTTGAAAGCGAATGAAGTGAAAACTGTTGAACGTTAACCGTTGTCTGTTAACTGCTCACTTCACCAAATACGGTTTAATTGCTTTCTGCCAAATCTTATAACCATTCGCATTCATGTGTAAGCTATCACTTAAAAATATTTCTGGTTTTGGCTGGTTGTCGTTCATCATTAAACTAAAAACATCAACATAATTTGCATGCGTTTGCTTGCTGATATAATCTTTAATTAATTTATTGGCTTCAATCATTTTTGCCCAGTATTCTCTTCGGCTCGGGCTGGGTTTTATTGAAACATAAACAACCGGCACATCGCCCAGCTTTTCACGAATCATTCCATATAAAGTTTTAAACCGTTCAAAAACGGTTTCGGCAGAAAGTGTGCTGTCTCCTGCAAAATCATTTTCACCGCAATAAATAACTATTTCTTTGGGATGGTAAGGAAAAATAATATCGTTTGCATAACGAATTACATCAGGCAAACTTGAGCCGCCAAAACCGCGGTTGATAATTGTATAACCCGGAAAATAAGATTGCACGTCCGTCCATTTTCTAAACGAAGAACTGCCCACAAAAAGAATAGCATGTTGCGGAGGCTTATGCAAACTGTCTTCAATTTTAAAGGCTCTGATTTCATCAGCGAATGGCTCTTGTGAAAATACTTTAAGTGTAAAAACCGAAATAAATACAGATAGTAAAAAAGCAAATTTTTTCATACAATAATTATATAAATTTTGATAATTCGTCAAGCGCTTCAAATCAGCCACATTGGTTAAAGAAAATCAATTTTTTCGTTATCCGAAAATATCAATTTCTCATTTATACTTTTTTGTACAAATAGAGTTGTAAATTTGCAGCATGAGCGAAATGATAGCAACTTTAGAGGAAACCGCCCTAAGTGACTATAAATATGGATTCGTTACCCAAATTGAGGCAGATGAAGCGCCGCTCGGTTTGAATGAAGACATAATTCGTTTTATTTCAGCCAAAAAAGAAGAACCTGAATGGATGTTGGAATGGCGATTGAAGGCTTTCAAATACTGGCAAAGTTTGGGAAACCATGAGCCGCAATGGGCTAATATTTCTTATCCTTCAATTGATTATCAGAATATAAAATATTATTCTGCGCCCAAGCAAAAAGCTGGACCGAAAAGTTTAGATGAAATTGACCCCGAGCTGCGCAGAACTTTTGATAAGCTTGGCATTTCTTTAAATGAACAGAATCGTTTATCAGGAATTGCTGTTGACGCTGTGATTGACAGCGTTTCTATTGGAACAACTTTTAAAGCACAATTAGCAGAACAGGGAATTATTTTTTGTTCAATCACAGAAGCAATTCAACATCATCCTGACTTAGTAAAAAAATATATGGGTTCCGTTGTGCCGATGACGGACAACTTTTTTGCAGCTTTAAACTCTGCGGTTTTCACTGATGGTTCATTCTGTTATATTCCAAAAGGCGTTCGCTGCCCGATGGAACTTTCCACTTACTTCCGCATTAATGCAGAAAATACAGGTCAGTTTGAACGCACATTAATTATTGCTGATGAAGGCGCATATGTAAGTTATCTCGAAGGTTGCACAGCGCCCATGCGTGATGAAAACCAGTTGCATGCTGCGGTTGTTGAGCTTATTGCTTTGGATAGTGCAGAAATAAAATATTCAACAGTTCAGAACTGGTATCCCGGCGATAAAGAAGGTAAAGGTGGTATTTACAATTTTGTTACAAAGCGTGGCATCTGCAGCACCAATGCAAAAATTTCCTGGACGCAGGTTGAAACCGGTTCAGCCATCACCTGGAAATATCCAAGCGTTATTTTAAAAGGTGATAATTCGGTTGGTGAATTTTATTCTGTTGCTGTTACCAATAATTATCAGCAGGCAGATACAGGAACAAAGATGATGCATGTTGGAAAAAATACAAGAAGCCGCATTGTTTCAAAAGGTATTTCAGCTGGGAAAAGCAATAACAGTTATCGCGGTTTAGTACAGGTTGGAAAGAATGCACACAACTCCCGCAATTTTTCTCAATGTGATTCTTTGTTGTTGGGTGATAAATGCGGCGCACATACTTTTCCATACATCGAAACAAAAAATAGTACTTCAATAGTTGAACATGAAGCAACAACCAGCAAGATTGGTGAAGACCAAATTTTCTATTGTAATCAACGCGGTATTGATACAGAAACTGCGGTTGCATTAATTATAAATGGTTTTGCAAAAGAAGTGATGAATCAATTGCCGATGGAATTTGCAGTTGAAGCGCAAAAGCTTTTGGCGATTTCGCTCGAAGGGAGCGTAGGATAAGAAAGCTGTTGGCTTTTAGCTGTTAGCTATTAGCCAAGAAAAGCAAACGCTAACAGCCAGTAGCTAATGGCTAATAGCTAAATAAAAAAATGAAAAATTATAAAGAACTACATATTTGGCAAAAAGGGATTGAAATTGTTAAGCAAGTTTACTTGCTGACTAAGCAATTTCCAGATTCTGAAAAATTCGGTATAGTTTCTCAGATAACAAGAGCAGCAGTTTCCATTCCTGCAAACATTGCTGAAGGCAGCAGCAGAAACAGCGATAAAGATTATGCAAGATTTCTTCAACTTTCTTTAGGCTCTGCATTTGAAGTGCAGACTTATTTAGTGATTGCTAAAGAACTCAATTTTGTGAATATTGATAGTATTAATAAAGTTGAAATTCTTCTTGAAGAAGAAATCAAAATGATACATCGTTTCATTAATACTCTTAATAAAAATAATAATCAGTTATTAGTAAAAGAAAAGCTAACAGCCAACAGCTAACGGCTAACAGCTTATTAAGAATTAAAAATATGCTCGAAATAAAAAACTTACACGCACAAATAGAAGACAAGAAAATCTTAAACGGAATTGATTTGCAAATCAACGCAGGTGAAGTGCACGCAATTATGGGACCGAATGGCTCAGGCAAAAGCACACTGGCATCCGTACTTGC
Organism: Parafilimonas sp.; assembly: GCA_025927795.1. GTDB lineage: Bacteria > Bacteroidota > Bacteroidia > Chitinophagales > Chitinophagaceae > Parafilimonas. The sequence continues at coordinate 7,280 of JAICKT010000165.1, forward strand.
CGGCAGAAAAGATTATGAAGTAACAGAAGGTTCTGTTGAATTTGATGGTGTTGATTTATTGGAAATGGCGCCTGAAGAAAGAGCACGAGAAGGTTTGTTTTTGGCATTTCAATATCCGATAGAAATCCCCGGTGTAAGCACAACAAATTTTTTAAAGACAGCAGTAAATGAAGTGCGTAAGCATCGCGGACTTGAATCTTTGGATGCAGTTTCATTTTTAAAACTGATGAAAGAAAGAATGAAACTGGTAAAGATTGACCAGAGCTTAACCAGCCGTTCATTAAATGAAGGCTTTAGTGGTGGAGAAAAAAAGCGCAATGAAATTTTTCAGATGGCAATGCTTGAACCCAAGCTTGCAATTTTAGATGAAACAGACAGCGGGCTTGATATTGATGCACTGCGTATTGTTGCTGATGGTGTAAATACTTTAAAAAGAAAAGATAATGCAGTGCTGCTGATTACACACTATCAGCGTTTGCTGGATTATATTATTCCTGATTTTGTGCATGTATTATATAAAGGACGCATTGTAAAATCGGGTGGTAAAGAATTAGCATTGGAACTTGAAGAAAAAGGATACGATTTTATTAAACAGGAAGTAGCAGAGGAAGTTTAAAACATGAGCTTAATAGAAACCATACAAAATAAATACAACGAATTCAGTGCGGTTGCAGGTAACGGCTTATTAGGCAACATGCGTGCAAAAGCATTTGAGCATTACAATAAACTTGGCATTCCCACTTCAAAAAATGAAGAATGGAAATATACACGCATCACACCGCTCACCAACAAAAATTTTGAACTGCATACAACGGCTGTTCTTCCTTCAAAAGAAGTGTTGAATGATATTCGTTTGCAGGCAGAATGTGCGGCTGAATTGTTTTTTATAAATGGCGTTTTTGTAAAAGAGATTTCATCTTTTGATAAAGATGCGCTTGTTGTTTTATCGCTGAATGAAGCCGCAGAAAGTGAGTATAAAAATTATGTGCAGCAGCACCTCAATCAAAGCAGCAAATACATGAAAGATGGTTTGCATGCTTTAAATGCGGCATTTGTTGCAAACGGTTTATTTGTATTAGTGAAAAAAAATAAAGCACTTCAGAAACCTGTTTTCATTTATCATTTAACTGATACAAATAACGATAATGTTTTTGTGCAGCCAAGAACATTATTTGTGGTTGAAGAAAATGCGCAGGTGCAGTTGATTGAGCTGTATAAGAATAATGGTTTGCAGGAAAGCTTTACCAACGAGGTAATTGAAATTGTGGTGCAGCAAAATGCAAGGTTTGAATATTATAAAGTGCAGGATGAAAACGAAAATTGTCATCATGTGGGAACAACGCATGTGCAGCAGGTTGGAAAATGTTTTACGCATTGTGTTACGATTACATTAAATGGCGGAACAGTTCGTAATAACATCAACATGATTTTAGAAGCGCCAAACAATGAAGGTCATTTATATGGTTTGTATATAATTAATGGAAAAACGCATGTGGATAATCACAGCATTGTTGATAATATTGAACCGAATTGTTTTAGTAATGAATTCTATAAAGGCATCATGGATGGAAATTCAACCGGCGTATTTAATGGGAAAATTTTTGTCAGACAAGATGCGCAAAAGACAAACGCTTATCAATCGAATAAAAATATTTTGATGAGCGATACAGCTTCTGTAAATGCGAAGCCGCAACTGGAAATTTTTGCTGATGATGTAAAGTGTTCGCATGGTTGTACGGTTGGTCAGTTAGATGAAGATGCATTGTTTTATTTGCGTGCAAGAGGGCTTGATGAAAAACAGGCAAAAGCTTTTTTATTGCATGCTTTTGCAGCAGATATTTTGGAACAGGTAAAGCCTGAAGCATTGCACACTTATCTCGAGAAAAAAATTGATGAACGATTGAATGTTGATGCTCTTTAAATAAAGTTTTGAATTAAGAATTTAAACGTCATGTCGAGGTAATGAGACATATCTATAAATTGAAGCAGATTGATTATCGAGAGATTTCTCCTATCGTCGAAATGACGTTCAAAAAGTATAACAATTGAATTATGACGTCAATTGAAACAGATATAAAAAAATTTGATGTTGCTGAAATACGCAAACAATTTCCTGTACTTGAAAGAAAAGTAAAAGGAAAAAACT